>CAZJEY010000001.1:0-31938 GCA_964545135.1 uncultured Mycoplasma sp.
GTTTTCTAAGGTATCATCCAATTCTTTATTTGGTTTTATTTCTTCTTCAACTTCTTTATAATTATTTAATTCTTCATTTATAGCATCTAAATTATTACCACTAGAAATTTCTAATTCATCTTCTAAAGTTATTTCTTCGTCACTTGCACTTTCAAGTAGTTCATCAATTGACTTCATATCTTCAAAATTAGTTATTTTTTCTTCTTTTTCTTCAAAGAAAGTAACTACTGGTTCATCTATAACTTCACTTTTCGATTCCGTAATTAATACTTCTGGTTCAAAAGCTTTTTTTCTTACTTCATCTACATTTAATATAGGCGTTTCTTCTCCTCTGTTTTTAACATCCTCTGGACGATAATCTTGATTTAAAACGCCATAAACTGGAGAAATAATTGGTGATGGTTTAAATTTTTTCTTTTCTACCAATTCTTTAGTTTCATTTCTATCATATCTAATATAATCTCTATCTCTTTTTTCAGAAACTTTTTTTCTTTCATAATCTAATACATTATTAGTAGTTTGCCTTTTAGGAATAGAACTTTTAAATTCTTCTTCATCAAAGTCTGGAAATCTAAATGAATTATCTGTAAATAATTCTTTTTCTTTAGGAAATTCTACCTCTTCCTTAGTATAATTATTTCCATTAAAATCATTATTAGATTGAATTGGGCTTTCTATTTTTCTTTCAATAGGTTCTTTTCTAATTGGCTCTTCTTTAATAGTTTTTATTGCTTCTGTTTGTTCTTCCTCTTCGAATAATATGTCTTTAATTTTATTAAATAAACTCATAATACTTTCCTTTCCTAGCTAACATAATCCGTATCAGTTAATGTATTGTCTTCTTCTATTTCTTCTATTTGCTCAATGTATTCTAATTTATTTGAATTATCTACTCCTGTTTCGAAAAGGTTAAATTCCTCTTCAGTATAATTTAGGGTATCATCACTCAATAAACTATTAATTACACTATTATTATACTCGATACTATTTAATATGTTAACTGAGTAGCATAAAGCTTCATTTATACTATCTTCATTTACCATTACTTCTATTTTAGCATAATTATACATAATTTCAATCAAATATTTTTCATTTTCTAATAAATTAATTTCTAAATAACCATATTTATCCCCAATTGTTATTAATTCTGAATATTTTGCTTTACTATTAATTTCATATTGATTTTCTAGTTTATTAATATAACTTATCATATCAACATATAAATAATAATAACTTTTTTTCAATTTTAATATTTCGTAATAATCTCCCCTATTGATACTTTCCATACTATTTGGAAGATAATACTTATAACCTCTTCTTGAAATATTTGCTCTTTTAGGATTACTATTAAATATATTAATAATATCTTTATAACTCATATCTTCTACCATAGTACATCCCACTAAGAATAGTGAAAAAAACATTATAATAAAAATTTTTTTTAATTTCATATCTATCTCCACTTATATTATAACATGTATTCTTTTTTTATGTAAATTTTTCTTACGAGCTTTCAAGTATTTGATTTTTATTCCTTGATTACTAAATTTTTCTTCATATTCAGTTTTTATATTATCTATTTTTTCACTATGTAAATCATAACTTAATTCTTCTATTTTATATCCATAATTTTTTAAAGAATCTAAACTATAAGAAAATAAATCATCATTATCAGTTTTTTGATAAATTAAGCAATCATTTTTAAAAAACTTATCATATAGTTTTAAAAATTTTTCATGAGTTAATCTTCTTTTAGCATGACGATCCTTTGGCCAAGGATCAGAAAAATTCAAATATATCACGTCAACTTTATTAAAAAGTAAATCTTCTAAATAACTTACGTCATTAATAATTACTTTTAAATTATCTAAATCATATTCTTGAATTTTCTTAATTGCTATACTTGCAACACTGGAATATTTTTCTATGCCAATAAAGTTTATATTAGGATTGCTAAGAGCTTTATTTAAAATAAAATTACCTTTACCCATACCTATTTCAATATGTAATGGTTTTTCATTATCTTTAAAGTTAATTGTATCGGTAATAAGAAATTTACAATTTTCTATTACTTCATCTTTATCTTTAGGATTTCTCATCCGCATAAATAACACTTCCTTTTAAATTACATATATTGTTTGTAGGGGGAATCATTATGAAAAAAAATAGAAATTCATTTTTCACAGAAACTAACATCCAAGCAGGCATGATGCCTTATCCTAATCAACAACCTATGCCATATCAACAAGCTAATAGTTATTTTTATCAAGGACCTACAAACCCATATAATTATAACACACAAAATAACGACTTAGAAAGTAGATTAGCTAAAATAGAAAGGCAAATTAATCGTCTCGAACATCGAATAAGTGCATTAGAAAAAAATACTAATATTTTATCAACTGAGGACTATGAGTCAACAAATACTAATATGTATATGGTTTAGTAGTAAATAATCATAGCTGTAAAACAATAAACTTGTTCTTCACCACCTAAAGCAAGCGCTACTTGAAATTTAATGTCTACTAAATTAATATCATTTTCACTTAGAAATGTATTAACACTATTTTCTAAGTCTTTTTCATGTGATTCATCTATTATTTTAACTTTCAAATTATCACCTACTATATTGTAACAAAAAAAGAATAGTTAATTTGTCATTTTTTGTTAAATTGAAAACTTCTATTTAACAACAATATTAACTATTCTATTTTTAATAACTATTATTTTAACTATTTCTTTATCCTTAATATTCCTTATAACATTTTCTTCATTAAGAGCTTTTTCTTTAACTAGATCTTCTGAATCATTAATGTTTATTTTAATTTCACCACGAAGTTTACCATTTACTTGAACACCAATTACTTTTTCTTCATCAATAGTTTTACTTTCATCGTATTTTGGCCAAGTACTTAGGCAAATTGGATCATAACCTAATTCTTCATTTAATTCTTCCGTAATATGTGGCGCAATAGGATTGAGTAAAGTCAATAATACATGGTAATCACCCTTAGTAATTTTTTCTTTATCATCAAAACTATTTGCTAAAATCATTAATGTTGATACCGCTGTGTTATACCCCATATGAGTCAAATCGTATTCAACCTTTTTAATACTCTTATGAATAATATTTTCTAAATCTTCACTATAATCAAGTGCATTATCTTTAACTTTTTCTTTTAATCTTATTACTTTTTCAATAAACCTTTTACATCCTTTTAAAGAATCTGTACTCCAAGGTGCATCTTGTTCATAGTCACCCATAAACATTTCATATACTCTTAAAGTATCAGCACCATATTCATTAACAATATCATCTGGATTTATAACATTACCTTTACTTTTACTCATTTTTTCATTGTTTGAACCTAGTACCATACCATGACTAACTCTTGTCCAAATCATCTCTTTATTAGGAACTAAACCAATATTATATAAAAATTGTACCCAGAACCTTGCATATAATAAATGTCTTGCTGTATGTTCCATACCACCATTATACCAATCAACTCTTTGCCAATACTTCATTTTATCCATTGAAGCAAATTCATGATTATTATGTGGATCCATAAATCTTAAGAAATACCAACTTGATCCTGCCCAGTTTGGCATAGTATCTGTTTCTCTTTTAGCAGGTCCACCACACTTAGGACATGTAGTATTAACCCACTCTGTTATATTAGCAAGTGGACTTTCACCATTTTCGGTTGGTTCATAGTTTGCTACATCGGGAAGTAATAAAGGTAGTTCTGCTTCAGGTACTTTTTGCCAGCCACATTTTGGACAATCAATCATTGGAATTGGTTCACCCCAAAATCTTTGCCTTGAGAAAATCCAATCACGCATTTTATAATTGACTTTTTTCTTTCCTAATTTATTTGCTTCTAAGAATTCTAACATTTTATTAATCGCATCTTCTTTATTCAAACCATCTAAGAAATCAGAATTAATATGCATTCCATCACTGGTAATAGGACCATTTTCAATACTTTCATTTTCACTATTTAAAACTTGAACTATTGGTATATTAAATTTCTTAGCAAATTCATAATCTCTTTCATCATGAGCAGGTACGGCCATAATTGCACCAGTTCCATAACTTGCTAAAACATAATCACTAATATAAATAGGTATTTCTTTATTATTAACAGGATTTACTGCATAAGCCCCAGTAAACACACCTGTTTTTTCTTTATTTAAATCGGTTCTTTCTAATTCATTTTTTTGTAAACATAACTCTTGATATTCTTTAACCTTATTCATTTGTTCTTTAGTTGTAATTTTAGCAACTAGTTCATGCTCGGGTGCTAAAACACAATATGTTGCACCAAATAGAGTATCACATCTTGTTGTAAATACAGTAAAGCCATAATCAGTATTTGCTACTTTAAAAATTACTTCCGCACCAATACTTTTTCCAATCCAATTAATTTGACCTAATTTTACTTTATCAGCAAAGTTAGTATCATCAAGACCTTTTAATAAATCCTCTGAATAGTTACTCATTCTAAGCATCCATTGTGACTTTTCTTTTTGTGTAACAATACTTTTACAACGTTCACAAACTCCCCCAGCAGCATCTTCATTAGATAATACAGTCTTACAAGTTGGACACCAATTAACTGGAACCTTTTCTTTATAAGCCATTTTATGTTCATAAAATTTCAAAAATTGCCATTGTGTCCATTTATAATATTCTGGATCAGTTGTTGAAAATTCTCTATCCCAATCAAATGAAAAACCTAAAGACTTCATTTGTCTCTTAAAATTAGCAATATTTTCTTTTACAGCGTCTTTGGGATGAATATGATTTTTTATAGCGTATTGTTCAGCTGGCGCTCCAAAAGCATCCCATCCCATAGGAAATAATACATTAAAGCCTTGCAATCTTTTCATCCTCGCAATGGCATCTTGGGCTGTATAACTTCGAACATGGCCAACATGAAGTCCTGTACCACTAGGATAAGGAAATTCCACTAAAATATAATATGGCTTTTTATCGCTATTATCTATAGCTTTAAATACGTCCTTTTCTTCCCAATATTTTTGCCATTTACTCTCTATTTCTTTATAATTCATTATTTTTTCCAACCTTTCTTTATACACATTTTGCCATATAATTCATATATTGCATAAATAAGTCCAAATAGTAAAATAAAACCAATTAAAAATTTCCAGCCTACAAATATATCTAACATGCTAAGTATAGTAACTGTTAGTGATATGATTAAAGCATTTATTAAAGTAAAATGCAGTAAACATTTTTTTATTGGCATTTTTTTCTTATCTAAGTTAAACTTAGTAATAATATAGTTAAGTTCAAATATATCTCTTAGTTTATCTTTCTTTTTATTTCTCTTTTGCTTATTATTTAAACTATCATATATAGGTTTTTTAATTATAAGATAATCTCCTAAAAATACAATAATATATACTAATAAGAAATAAATTATATATTCTAAAATATTTTCCATAAAGCCTCCTTATAATACAAAAAAGATGTTACCAAAGGGCGAAAATTCCGCGGTACCACCTTTTATTTTTACTTAATAATTTATATAGGAATTACCCTTTTACATCCAAAAGCAAGTTCATAACCATTTAATATTAGTTTTCACCTTCCACTAACTCTCTTTAATTAAATAAATTACTACTACTCTTTTTTCAACTGCACCATTATTATATTAAATTTCATTAATATATTCAAGAAGTTTTAAAAACATTTTAATGAATAATTCATTTAAGCCTTTTTTCTTTAGTTTCCTAATTTCAATTCTCTTTTTCTTAACATCTAAATTACTAAAGATAATATCAGCAATTTTTTCTTTTAAAATTGTTTCAATGTCTAAATCATTAATGATAGAATTAATATCCTCATTTAAAATTCTAACAGCGTCAATTTCGATATCTTTACCACGACAATTTAAGGTTAATGTACTACTTGGAGAAATATCTTCAACATAAACAATTAAATCGTTATCTATAAGTTTAGTTTCAAAGTGATCTATTGGTATATTATTTATTGCAATTTCAATTTTTTCTGGCATTCTAGTATTTTTAAATCTTATTTGATAATTTCTTTTTTCCGGAACTATGCCTGTTTTTCCCTCTTTGGGTGAAATAATTACGGTATAATCATTAGCCATATATTTAAATTCAATATTTGTCTTTAGATAATAACCCTCTTTATAAAGAGTGGTAACACCATCATCTTCATATAGTTCATAAGTATTACTTTTACCAGGGAAAATATGAAATTCTAAATCCCGAGGACTACTAGTGTCATTTAAATTTTCATTTAAAATTGCTAGAGGAATAATACTTCCTGCTTTAGCAAACACAGGATAATCCTCAGTATTGTAAAATGTTACATATCTTTTACCACCTATAAATTTTTTCCCTGTTCTAAAATCATACCAAATTCCTTTAGGTAAGAATATTCTTTCAACAGAACGATTCATTATATTATCTTTTTTCTTAGTAATTGGTTTTACTAATAGTTCTGTACCAAAAAAATATTCATCTTTATATAATGGTTCATCATAAATTTCTGGAGCAAGATAATAAAGAGGTTGAATAATAGGTATTCCGGTTTCATGATAAATAGCTGCTAAAGTATACAAATAAGGTATTAATTTTTGTCTTAAATTACAATAATCCTTAACAATAGTATAAGTAAGCATATCCCATTTCCATGGTTCTCTTTTATAAAAAGCACCTCTTTTAGCACTAAATCTAAATATTGGACTGAAAGTTAAGGCTTCTACGTACCTAATATATAATTCACTATTTTCAATACCATCTTTAAATCCACCAACATCATGACTCCACCAAGAAAGCCCAATATTGGCTGAAGTTAAATCAAAAAATGGTAAATATTTTAAGGTATCCCAACTAACTTTAGTCTCGCCAGAGTAACATATCGGATAATTATGCGCAGCAATCCCAGCGTTTCTTGTTAAAAGAAGTGGCCTTTTTTCTTTAAATCTATTGAAATCTTGGTAATGATAATAATCCAAAATAGCTAATTCTTCTTTATTTTTAGAGTAATCTAACCAAAAGAAATCAACTCCTTCATCGTATAATGGAGAAATTAAATTCTTAAAATAACTTTTTATAAAATTTGGATCATATACATTTAACTTGATTGTTTCGCCTTTTTCAATTCCTAATTCATGAGCCATGATTGGATAGTTATTTTCATATGTAGATATTCCCTCAACTGGATCAATATTCACTCCAACTCTTACACCATGATCATGCATATATTTTGTAAAATCTTGTGGATTTTTAAATAATTCTTTATTAAAAGTAAAACCAGTTTTATGCTTATTATAATCATCTTTATCTTTTTTATGCCAAAATTCATTTAAGAGTAAAACCGATATTGGTATTTCATGTTTATTAAAAGATTTAATGAGATTTTTAGTATCTTCGTAAGAATATATCATATCTCTATTCCACCAAATACCTAAGGAATAACGCGGTATTAATGGAGGAAAACCAGTTAAAGAAAAGTAATCTTTTAAACAAAGACCAAAGTCTCTACGATACATAAATAAATATAAATCAATTTTATTGTTAGAATTCCTTTTTATAAAACCATCTTCACTTACTAATGGATTAAAACTATCATCTAAAGTTGCAAAACCATCAGTAGAATATAAACCATTATCTAATTTTACTTTATCATTATCTGTTTCAATACTAAAGGCACTTCCTTTATAATTTCTAGCTTCAGGATGACCTAAATACCATATTTTATCAGTATTTATAAGTTTTACTTTTAAATTAGAATCAGGCGCAAAATTAGGACCTTTAAAAGGTTTTTCTTTAGAATATTGCATTATAAAATATTTAGTAGTTATTACTAAGTATTTTTCATCTTGATTTACTTTAAAATTAGGAAGATTAAAATTTCTATTTTTTACTAAAAGGGTTAAATCATCATTGAATTCACCAGTTATATCATATTCTAATCTTATTAATCGCTCACTCAAAATAGTAATCCTGTAATTTACGCCTTTAAATATCGCTTTGGGATTACTTTTTCTTGGATCAATATTCATAGTTTCAACATTTCTTTGCAAACTAGCCATAAACATACCCTTTTCTACTATTAAAATAATATCATTTTTAATTCTATTTTTCAACTACTCTCTTTTAATAAAAAATAGCAATTTAATTATTAAAAGAATATGCTATAATAATGATGGAGGTACTAATTATGATAAAATATGAGACTAATTCAAAATTAGTTAAACCTGGGCAAATATTTGTTGCTATTTGTGGTCATACTGTCGATGGACATGATTATATTGATGAAGCAATTAAAAATGGTGCAGAAAGTTTAGTAGTAATGCATGAGGTTAATAGTAGTATACCTTATAAAATAGTAGATGATACAGAAAAATTCTTAATAGAAGAAATACCAAAATTATATAAGGAAGAGTTAAAAAAATTGAAAATAATTGGTATAACTGGTACTAATGGTAAAACTACTAGTGCGTATTTAACTTATCAAATGTTATTAAAATTAGGTAAAAAAGCAAGTTATTTAGGCACAATTGGTTATTTTACTAAAGATAAAGAAATTACTTTAAATAATACAACTCCTGATATTATAACACTTTATAAGTTATTACTAGACGCAATTAATGACAATATTGAATATTTCGTTATGGAAGTTAGCAGTCATTCTATTTCTTTAAAAAGAATCGAAGGATTAAAATTTGAGGTTTGTGCCTTTACAAATTTAACACAAGATCATCTCGATTTTTATAAAACAATAGATAATTATTTAAAAGCTAAACTTAAAATATTAGATTATCTTGATGAGGATAAATATATTTTATTAAATAGTGATGATGAAAATAGTAAATTTTTTATGAATCATTTATGCAAAACTTACGGAATAAATGGTGACTACAAAATAATTAATTATATAAGTCATCCTGATAAAACTGAAATCACATTTAGTTATGATAATAAAACTTATAATGTTATAACTAATTTGACAAGTAAATTTAATGTTTATAATTACTTAACAATGTTAAGTATACTTAACTCAATAGGCTTTAGCATAGATAATATCTTGGAAAATACAAAGGATATATATCCTCCAAAAGGTAGATGTGAAACTTATAAAGTAAAAAATGGGTATGCTGTTATCGATTATGCTCATACTCCTGATGCTGTGTTAAAAGTAATATCTGCTTATAACGAACTTAAGAAAAACCGAGTAATTACTATAGTTGGCTGTGGAGGAGATAGAGATCCTAAAAAAAGGCCAATTATGGGGAATATTGCAACAAATAATAGTGATTTTGTAATATTTACAAGTGATAATCCCCGTACTGAAGATCCTTTAGCAATTTTAAATGACATTACTAAAGACAACCACGCCAAAAATTAT
This sequence comes from uncultured Mycoplasma sp., assembly GCA_964545135.1. GTDB lineage: Bacteria > Bacillota_I > Bacilli_A > RF39 > UBA660 > SIG200. The sequence goes on from CAZJEY010000001.1 coordinate 9,416, forward strand.
ATAGTAATTCCCGATCGCAAAGAAGCAATATTAAAAGGAATTGAGTTAATGGAAAAAGACGATATATTGCTAATTCTGGGTAAAGGCCATGAAAATTATCAAATCATTGGCCATGAAAAAATACATTTTGATGATGCTGAAATAGTAAAAAGTGTTGAAAACAATTAAGTTATCAACACTTTTTTAAACATAAGTGATAAAGCGATAAAAAGAAAACAATAACATAATATAGATCAGTATATCTTAATAGTAAAATGAAAATCGCTTTATCACAATTATTATATAAAATTTTATTATAAATTACTAGTTTTTTTGAAGATTATTTACAATCATTTGTCGAACAATATCTTCTAAATATTTATTTGCTGTAATTAAATCCATATTAGAAACATCAATTGGTTTACCAATAATTAATTTAGGATTACTTCTAAATTTATATTCACCTATTATGGCAAAAGGAATGATTTTTTTATGAGATTTGATAGCAAAATCTACTGCGCCTTTTTTAAATGGTAAAAGAATGTCATCTTTATGATACGTTCCTTCTGGAAAAATACATACTATTTTATCTTCTTTTAATAGTTTAATTGCTTCTTTTTTAGCCTCAGGATTCTTTTTACTACGATCTACTGGTATTAAGTGCATAGTGCTAAAAAACCATCTAGTAATAAAATTAGAAAACAATTCTTTTTTAGCAATAAAATGAAGTGGCCTTTTAGTTGCATTACACAATAAATACGGATCGTAATTACCTACATGATTACCAGCAAAAACAAAACCTTCTTTTTCTAAAATATTATCTTTACCTATTATTTTACCACCAAATATTAGATAACCTATAGGAATAATAATAGATAGAAAAAAATGATAACCGAAATAACTACTTTTCTTTCTTTTTTCTTTTTTCATTCTCTTCTTCTTCTAATTTTTTAAATGCGACTTTTCCTACTAAAGTGGTTGGCAATTTTTCCTTATATTCATATTCTTGTGGAATAGCATAGTAACTTATATTTTTATTACATAGTTCTTGTATCTCTTTTTTTATGTCTCCATTTAATTCAATGCCATCTTCAAGAACTATAAAAGCTTTAGCAACTTGTCCTTTGTAAGGATGGGGAATACCAATTACGGTACATGCAGATACTTTTGGATGACTCATTATAACGTTTTCAATATGCGATGGATAAATATTATAACCACTGGAAATAATAATTCTTTTTAATCTTTGTTTAAAATAAATTAAACCATTTTTATCCATACAACCGACGTCACCTGTATGTAACCAAACTTTACCATCTTCATGAAATCTTAAAGCTTGATTTGTTTCAACTGGATCATTTAAATATTTTAACATTACTGTTGGTCCACTAATACAAATTTCGCCATCTTTACCAATTGGCACTTCTTTATGAGTACCATTTTCTACAAGCTTGAAATACATATCGGGAAGAGGATAACCTATACTTCCTTCCTTATAACCATCTATTGGGGATAGACATGTTGCTCCAGTTGCCTCTGTTAAACCATAACCTGGTCTTACTTTGGCTCTAGAACCATGTTCTCGTAAATAATTATCTATTTCTTTTTTTTGATTTTCAGATAGGAAATCTCCGCCACTTATAACAGCTTCTACACATTCGAGCTCATTTGTTTTTAATTTCTGCTTTAATAGCGCTTCAAATAGCGTTGGAACCCCAACAATAAAGTTTGGCTTATATCGTCTAATTAAGTCTCCAAATTCTTTAGCTTTAAATTGCGGTATTAAAGTACATTTCATCCCAAAAGTTAAAGGTGTATGAATACATACTGCTAAGCCAAAACCATGAAATATTGGCAAAATTGATAAAACACTATTCCCAGGCACTACTTCTTTTATCATTTCTTTAGCTTGATAAGCAAGAGCATTAAAATTTAAATTTGATAAAAGTATCGCTTTAGGTTTTCCAGTTGTTCCACCACTATATAAAATAACTGCTGGATCGTAAGCATTTCTTGGTTCATGACATACTCCTACAAAGTTTTTAGCACTATTAATAAAAGTAGTCCATAAAACGATGTCATCATCATCTTTAGGTATAGCAAATTTACGCATGTTTCCAATTTTGTATAATGTCTTTTTAACATATGGTAATGATTCACCTGCAGAAGCCACTAAAATTTTTTGCAACTTTGTATTTCTTTTAATATTAATTATTTTTTCTAAGGCAACATCAATTACTAAAATAAATTTCGCATCTGCTTGATTTATATAATTTTCAATTTCTTTTTCGCCTGACATAGGATGAATCATTGTTGCTATAGCACCAATTAAGTTTGTAGCATAAACCATAATTACTCCTTCAGGAGTATTAGGCATACAAATACATACTTTATCATCCTTAGAAACGCCATAATTTTTTAAAGCTTTAGCTGCATTTTCAATTTCTTTTACAAAATTTCGATATGTAACTTTATTACCAAAATATTCATAAGCATAATACTCAGGATATTTTCTTGCTGTTTCCATTATTACATCAGAAATACTATTATTTGGATATTCTAAATTAGCTCTCGCATCTTGATAATTTTTTAACCATGGTCTTAATTCGTTATCTTTTTTAATCATTTTTGATTTTTTCATTTACTCTTTCCTCCAATAATTTTGGATCATTCAAGATTTTTTCAATCAAATGGACAGATTTAATCAAGTAAAAACCATCAGCTATTCTTTCATCAATTGTAATTCCAAATTCACAGAAATATTTTTCAGTTTTCTTACCATTTTCATCAAAGACGTATTCTTTTTTTACCTCTCCCATTGTAACAAGACCAGAGCAAGTTCCAAAATCAGTTATATTATGATAAATTCCCCCAACTTTCAAAACGCCAAGATTAGATACAATTATACTACTATAATAAATATTATCTTTAACTAAACCAGCTGGTAAAATTCCTTTTTTATCACACCATTTAAATATTCCAACTATAGGAACCCTCAAAATATTTGGCAGTTTTCCTAGAATATCAATAGCGCTATTCGCTCCTTCTTTAACATTTTTCTTATTTCTAATTTCTTCAACTTTGTTTTTTATTTTATTTGAAACATCCTTTAAAGTATCACTTTCTTTAATTGGAACAATTACCATAACTTCTTCTGAAGAATCAATAAATTCTACTTTAGCCACAAAAGAAATAATAATTTCATTATGTTCATAAACATGTCTATTTGCCACAAATCTATTTAATAATGGTCGATTATAAATAGTTTTGGCAATAGCCATCACAAACATATGAAATAGTGTAATATTATCATTTGGATTTTTCTTCTTATAATTTTCATAATATTCCATCAAATTGGTAACATCAATTTTTTGATTTACATATACTTCTCCCAAATTTCTGTTGGGTTTTAAATCAATCATAATTTGATTCATACTTTGAACATCTCGTACTCTTTTGGCATCTTTACGATCGCCGAATTTTCTTTTTTCCATATTTAACCTCTTAGATAAATTTTATCATAATTAACAATAATCTACAATATTATAGCAATTATGCGTATATTTTTTTCAAAAAATTAATATAAAATTATTGAAAACAGAAAAAAATATGTTATAATTAAATACGTAGCAGGAAATTGCAGGTGTAGTTTAATGGTAGAATAAGAGCCTTCCAAGCTCCTGACGTGAGTTCGATTCTCATCACCTGCTCCAATGAGGTTAATACTCGCACACTTATATAGTGATTGCGAGTTTTTCATTTGTATAAAAAAGTTCGTATATTTAATATGATAGGTTCTTCTGCAGGAGCAATTATTGACAATAGCAATTCGCAAGAAAAGCAGAAAATAATATAAAAGAATTACTTATTTCTTTGTTAATGTTTATATTTATTACAAAGGCACTAATACAACAATGCATGAATATTTAACATATTTAGTTGCTTTAGTTGCATTTTAGTCTATTAGCTCTGCAATATATGGAATAGTTAAATATAAAAGAAATCATACTCCAATATTAAAAGCAGTAAAATTAACAAATTTTGCCAATGCTTTAACTTCAATAATGTTCACACAAATAGTATTATTAGATGCTTATGCGAATACAGAAATTTATAATTCAAATTTAATAAATGGTTTAACAAGTATGGGTATAGGAATAATAATTATTATATTAGGTTTGTATATGATAATTGGTATAAATAAAATACGAAAGATAGATTAATTTTAAGTCTATCTTTTTTACAAATTACAATTTATACAATAAATCATATTGCGTAAATTAAGACAAATGGTGTGATAAATACATCAAAGACAAATGAATTTGTTTATCAAAAATGTGCATTACCTTAAGTAATGGCTAAAATTGAAAATAACTTACAAACTTTATATAGCTTGTAAGTTATTTTTGGTATTTATTTCAAAGAAAAAGATATATTTACATTTGTCAGATGCTGATGGAATATTTGGATAAAATTATCTTCATCTAAAGTTAATCTTTCTTATATCAATGAATATCTTTGTCTTTGTAGTTTTCTAACACTCTATTTAGAATTAATTGTTTCTTCTTGAGTCTAGGTTTACTATAAAACCTTAAAAATTGATATACTCCCATTATTTTTTAATTAAAAACGTGAATCTTATTGTTGAATATTCTGCAATATATTCCAAAAATACGAAATCGTTCGTACTATAGTTTTTTGCCATTACCCTTAATATTAATAAAATCTTCGATTTCATCCCTTGTAATTGCACCATTATAATCTGAAATACTTTGAGCTAAATCTAGAGCTTTATCAGATATGTATGGAATTGTTTTTAATTCACGACTTATATCAATGCCTAATGCTAATTGTTCTTCTACAGTAAAAACTCTTATAAAGTTTTCACTTTCTATGCTTTCGACTATTGCCCCAATAACAGCTTGCAAATCTTCTTCACTTATTCTATTTTCCATCTTTATCACCCTTATTATATTTTTCTTCCATTTATAGTTGAAATTTCTGTACTAATACCGACTGAATTAATATCAAACAAATCTCTCCATTTTTGTAGAGATCTTAACAACTCATTATTTTTTCCAACTCTAATATTTTCCGATTTTGCTGTAAAAATTGAATTAGGCACAATATTTCCATTATTATCATATATAAATTTTCTAAAAATAAAATCCTTTTTTTGTTTTTGCGTTTTTAATAAATCATTTAATACAGAACTTGCTGTATTCCTAGAATTTAATCCAGCTTTATAATTTGTTGATGCTACTGTCATATAATTCCCATCTGAAAGCATAGCTAAACAAAAACATGTTTTAAAGAAATCTCCTCGCATAAAAGAAGAAGTTTTAATGACTATTTTTTCCCATGGTAATATTTCATAAAATTTACCATTTTCTTCATACAAACCACCTAAATTTATAATTCTATCTCTATTAACCATTATTGCCTCAAATACTTCTAATGCAGAAGCATTAGGTTTTAAAGGAACTAAATTACCATTCATATCAACTGTTCCCAAAATTTTTCTTGCTGTTTCATTTGTTATAATATTAGCTGGTTGAATTCCAAGTAAATGAGGAATATTATATTTTGTTAAATAATACTTAAAAGAAAAAGTACTTCCATCGGATAAGCGTGCGGTGTTGTCAATAACTTTGGAACCATCAGTATATATTTTTCTGTAAGTATCCCAACACAATGATAGGTTTTCATATAAAATTTCCATTAATTTTTTCATAATCTTATGTTTATCAGAATCCGAACTAAAATTAACTCCTAAAGGAAAGTCTTGCAATTCGATATCTTTTAATTCGCGTGTTTTACCAGAATGAACATCTACTATTTGTTTACTATTATGTGTATGTTTATCTATGTCTGTTGTTGCAGTAAACGTATATTGACCATTATTTTCTCTTAAATATAGGTTATTTCCTTTAACATCTTTTCTATAAAATCCCTCTTCTCTTTGAATGTTTTTTCCACTTGATGCCTCAATCAAATTAATTAAAGATATATCATCAAAATAAAATCTTTTATTCAATCTATTACTTAAATATTCTAAATACTCAAATATTTCAATTTGAAAATTCCTTGGTATCCCATTACTTAAACAGTATTTTTCTAATTGAAGCAATATTTTTTCTTGTTCGAAATGAGTTAATGCCATATCTATTGAACAATTAAATAAATCACTAGAAAAATTTATAATAAATTGCTTTTTTAAATTTTCATAACAATCAATAAATTCTTTATATGCCAACTTAATATATCTTAATTTTTCTAAATCATCTGCAAATATAGAACTCATAATATTAAAATTATTATTAAATTCATCAAAATTACTCATTATTATTCTTTTTGAACTTTCAGATTGGATCTCATCTAAACCAATAACTTCTAAAAATATACTTTTTTTCATTTCATCTACTATATTTTCACTCATCAGTACCACCATCTTTTATATTTACTTTCTAATAAAATTATACCAAATTTCTAACAAAAAGTCTTAAATATTATAAAAAATTCCTCTTATAAATATTTCATCAAAAAATAGGTATAATAGTTTTCTTTTTTATACGAAAAATATGGTATAAATACTATATCACTATATCATGATTTTCAGTATTATTATAGCTAAATAACTTTTAACAAAACAGAAATAATTGCTCTAAATACTTGTAAAAAAAATTGAATTATTGTCTTCTCAACTAATATATTTTTTTATCTAAAAGCACTAATATAATAAATTAAAAGAAAAACATGCTTGCTTTGAAAACAAATTAATTCTTTAGCTTTATATTTGTTCTTTTAAACATTAATATTTTACTAATTAAGAAATAGAATAACCCAAATATTAAAACTACTATAAAGCTTAAAATAATTGGTTTTATTGTTTCAAAATTAAATATTGATAATTTTACTATTTCATAGTTTCCATGAATAAACCAATAAGAAGGAAATAATTTAGAAAATTTGACTATATTGGGAGCTAAAAACTCTATTGGAACAAAGCAACCAGAAATAAAACTAAGTCCAAGTGCTAGCACATTTTGTACTCCAGATATAACATTTTGGTTCTTAATTAAACAACCTACCAAATAAGCTAAACTTGTAATAGTAAACGCAAATAGTAAAGAATTAATTATTAATAACAGTCCATTAATACTAAACATTAAATCTTTATAAAGAATAATACTAATTAAAACAAATATTAGCCAAATACTAATTGTTAAAACAAAATGTCCTAAAAATAATTGAGTTGCAAAACTTTTGGTGTTTAAACTGCTGACAGCGTTTCTCTTTTTTATTGTTTCTTTATTAAAAATACACATAATAGTACCAATTATAAATATAAATATTGATAAAAATGCATAATTTTCAAAACTATAATATACTGCTAACTTATCTAATTCTGATTTATTAGTACTTGCAACCTTAACTTTTACTTCATTTTGAGTAATACTTTTAATATTTTCAATTATTTCACTTTCTGCCATACCAGATTTTCTACATGTTTCAGCTATTTTAATATATCTATTAATTAAAAGTTCAGTATATTCGGACATATTTCGAGTAGATTTCTTAATACTTATGGAAATCTTCTTACCATCTAAAAAATCTTTACCAAAATTATTTGGAATAATTAATAAAGTATCAATTTTATTTAAATATAGGGCATCTTGTATTGATTTATCATTATTATCTATCTCAATAATTTCTGCTTTATCACTGATATAATCAACAAAGTTTTTAGATAAATTTGATTCATCATAATTAATTATTGATATATTTGGATTTACATTTACATAATCTTCTTTACTAGTATAATTTGTATTAATAACTGAAATGCCTATTGAAATAGCTGCAAACATAATTATTAGTCCTAAATGTTTTTTTACTATTTTAAAATAATTCTTAAATACTATCATACTTTTTCCTCCTTATAAATATAAAAGATAATACTATAAATATCAAAGAGAAAATAGAAATACGTTGTAAACAATTATAATAAACATCTAGGTTATCATAGGCAAATAAAGAGTATAATCCATCTGTAATAATATTTACAGGGTTTATTTTAGCTAATAATGGGAAAGTTTCATCAAAATAGACTTTTATATCTATTACTCCCATCATTCCTGAAAAGAAACAACACATCATAATTACAGAAATTAAAACTCCTATTTTAAATCCTTCTGACTTTTTATTTGATACACCAATAAAAGTTCCTAACGAAGTTCCTGCTAAACAACCCACCATTGCTAAAATAATTGTTGGTAAAATTTGATCACCAAAATTAATATTAAAGACAAATATTAAGTATAAAAATAATAATGCTAACGCTACTAATTGAATTACATAACCGGCTAATAAGCTTGAGATAATCATTTTAAATTTATTGACTGGAGCCATACAGATTCTTGCTCCTTTTTTGCTTAAATTAGCTATGCAATCTTTTATAACTTCTAAACCTATTAAACTACCATACATACAAGTCATAGCAATCAATGTAAAAAAATAATTAATACTAAAATCAATTTTTTCATTTGAATTATCTACTACATAATTTGTATCACTATGTAAGGATTCTAAAACACCATTATAAAGCGTTTCAGAATTATAATTAATTATCGTTAAAGAAGCGTTTGATAATTGTAAATATTCATCTAAAACACTTTTAATAATTGTTTGATTTATTCCACTATTTTTTACAACCATTTGAGGATCATTATTTTCACTTAATAAAATATATCCATCGATTTCTTCATTGTTAAGTAACTTTTCTGCTTCAGCCTCATCAACATAAATAGTATCGAAAAGTTGATTATCATTTTTTTCTGATAAGCTAGCTATTACATTTTTGAAAATATTATTATTTTGATAGTAATGATTATTTACTACCGCAATAGGTATTACATCCATTTCAAAGTTCTTATCAATATTCCCTAAAGCGAGTTGAAAAAAAGTGCCTAGAACAAACGGAAAAATTAATGACCAAAAAAGCATTGCTTTATTATTTAAAAGTATTTTTAATTTATTAATAAATAAATGATAAAACATAACATCACCTTTAATCTCTAAGTTCTTTTCCTGTTAATTCTAAAAAAACATCATTTAGTGTTGGAAGTTCAGAAAAAATCTTATTATATTTAATATCATTTTGTTTTAAGAAAGCCATTATTTTTTCTAAATTATTTTCGCCTTTTTTGAAAATAACATATAAGGTATTATCTTCATTCTTAATATCTAAAACATTTTCAATACTTTTTAATTCTATTAGCATTTTTTTAGTTACATTATCTAATTCAATTGTAATTTTTTCACCAATAGTTGTAAGTTCTTTTAAGTCTTCTTTAGTTCCAACTGCAATAACTTTTCCTCTATCTAAAATAGCTATTCTATTACATAATTGTTCAACTTCTTCCATATAGTGAGTAGTATAAACAATAGTTGCACCATTCTTATTTAATTTCTTAATTCCATTTAAAATACTATTTCTACTTTGAGGATCTACGGCAACAGTTGGTTCATCTAAAAATATCAATTCAGGTTTATGAGCAATTCCACAAGCGATATTTAATCTTCTTAGAAGTCCTCCAGATAATTGTTTTGGTCTAAATTTTTTGAATTCCTCAAGTCCCGTTAATTTAATTGCATCTTCTACATATCGTAATCTTTTCTTTTTGTCTTTAATATATAATCCACAAAAATAATTTATATTTTCATATACTGTTAATTCCTCAAATACTGCGACATCTTGAAATACAACACCAATTTTTGATTTTAAATCATAACTATCAGGTTTCATATCTTGCCCAAATATTTTAATATTACCTTTTTCATAACTTAATAGTGATAATATACAATTTATTGTTGTTGATTTACCACTTCCGTTTGGGCCAAGAAGTCCAAATATTTTTCCTTTTTCTACATATAATGATAACTCGTCAACTGCTTTAAATTTCCCATAATATTTTGTTAGTTTTTCTACTTCAATAATTTTTTCCATAATGTATCCCTTTCTACTTTTCGTTAATTTTAGGAATTATTGTTTCAGTCAAATCTTCAATTACGTCTGCTTTTAGAAGCGCTATTCCTCTTTCTTTGTCACATAGCACAATAATTGAATCACCAGACTTTATATTAAACATTTTTCTTGCTTCTGCAGGAATTACTATTTGTCCTTTTTCTCCTACTTTGCTAATTCCTACAAATTTTTCTTTTTCCATAATATAGTCTCCTTTGTTATACTTTTCATACTTATTATACTTTCAGTTATAAAGAAATGCAACAAAAATTTTATCATTTAAATAATTATTATCCTAATGATTTGTTAAATACATGATATAATTAGAAATATGAGTAAGATTATGAACAATGATATTCAATTCGAAAAAAATGATTATGTTTTTAATTATCGTGTAGCTATTGTTATTAGAAAAGATAACAAAATATTAATTCAAAAAGATATAAGAGCTAAACACATTACATTACCAGGTGGTAGATGTGAACTTGGCGAATCAACTGCTGATACGGCAATTCGAGAATTTAAAGAAGAAACAGGAATTGATATAGAAAGTGTTAAAGGATTAGGAATGATAGAAAATTTCTTCACATCTAGCTTTAATGGTAAAAAATATCATGAAATACTTATGATTCAAGAATCAAAAATAATTAACAAGGAATTATACGATAAAAATATTTTTGATAATATTGAAGAAAAGAAAAAAGATTTTTTAACATATGAATGGTTAGAAATCGATAAATTAAAAGATAACAACTTTAAACCAGAAATTATTGTTGATTTTCTAAAAAGTGCTACATTTATTCACTTTATAAATAAAGATTATTAAAAAAATTGGCACTAAGATCAGCCAATTTTTTTGTGTTTTTTAGTGAATAAAAATTATTTATTATCTTTTGTTAGTTTTGCGCCATTGAATATGATAAGCAATCATTAATTGTAAACGATAAGGAGTAAATCTTAATAAAAAGATTCCTAATTTCATTTTTAAAGTAGGTATTATAATCATTTTACCTTTTAATAATTTATCAATACCATATTTAGCTACATATTCACTTGTAGCTTCTTTAATACTAAATTCACCATGGGCAACTTTCATAAATTCAGTGCTAGTAGGTCCAGGGCATAATGCACTTACCCTTACGTTACTTTTAATTTGTCTTAATTCTTCATTTATTGCCATAGTAAACTTTGTTAAATAATTTTTCGTTGCATAATAAGTATTTAATCTTGGACCAGCCATAAAGCCTGCACTACTACAAACATTTAAAATATATCCTCTATCTTTTTTGACAAAATCTTTTAAAAATAATTTAGTTAAAATATGCGGTGCAACTATGTTTAAATCGATCATTTCTAATTCTCGATCTAAATCAGTTTCATAAGTCATACCAAATAAACCAAAACCAGCATTATTTATTAATATATCTATACTTTTATCTTTAGTTTGTTCATAAAGCTTATAAACGTTCTCTTTTTTTGTTAAATCCAAGGAAATAATTTCAACATTTGTTTTTAATTCTTTTTTTAACTCTTCTAATTTATCTTTTCTTCTTGCAACTAAAATCAAATCATATCCAAGTTCACTTAAATAGTGTGCCATATCTCTTCCTATACCACTAGAGGCACCTGTTATTAAACATTTCATCTTACTTTGCTCCTTTCAATTCAAATAAAACATCTCTTAATTCCATAGCTCTTTCAAAATCTAATTCTTTAGCAGCTTTTTTCATTTCTTCTTCTACTTTATTAATCATTGTCATTTGATCTTTCTTACTTATTTTTTCTTTCTTTTTAGTTTCAACTTTATTAGTTATTACATCTTTAATTTCTTTTTCTATAGTTTTTGGTTCAACATTATGTACTCTATTATATTCAATTTGAATATTTCTCCTACGTTCTGTTTCCTTAATAGCTATTTGCATTGCTTCACTATAAGTATCAGCATACATAATTACCTTACCATTTTTATTTCTAGCACATCTACCAATTGTTTGAATTAAACTACGGCTACTTCTTAAGAATCCTTGCTTATCAGCATCCAAAATACATATTAAACTTACTTCTGGTATATCTATTCCTTCTCTTAATAAATTAATTCCTACTACGACATCATAAACGCCGGTTCTTAAATCGTGAATTATTTTTAAACGTTCAAGTGTTGTTACTTCATTATGTAAATAAGCAACTTTGATATTCATTTCTTTTAAATAATTGGTAAGTTCTTCACTCATTCTTATCGTTAATGTAGTAATTAATACTCTTTCATTTTTCTTAGTTCTTTCATTAATTTCGGCAATTATATCATCGATTTGTCCTTCGGTTTTTCTAACTTCAATTATTGGATCTAAAAGATAAGTTGGTCTTATTAATTGTTCAGCAATATCATCTGTTAAACCTAGTTCATAATCTCCTGGTGTAGCACTTACATAAATAGCAGTATTTATATGATTAGTAAATTCTTCAAACTTAAGAGGTCTATTATCTAATGCACTTGGTAATCTAAAACCATAATCCACTAAAGTTTGTTTTCGCATTCTATCGCCATTATACATGCCTCTTACTTGAGGAAGAGTAACATGGGATTCATCGACAACTAACAAAAAATCTTTTGGAAAGAAATCTATTAAACAAGTTGGTGTTTCGCCAGCTTCTCTTAATGCTAGATGTCTTGAATAATTTTCAACACCATTACAAAAACCAGTTTCACTTAGCATTTCTAAATCATAATTTGTACGTTCTTTTATTCTTTGCTCTTCAATATATTTACCATTTTCATGAAAAAATTCGATTTGACCTTCTAATTCTTCTTTAATTCTTCTAATAGCTTCAGCCATTTTTTCTGGACTTGTTACAAAGTGTGACGCTGGTGATATTATAATAGTATTTTTTCCTTCAATAACTGCGCCAGTTAAGGGATCAAATGTTATTAAACTTTCAATTTTATCCCCAAATAATTCGATTCTTATACCATGTTCTCTTTCATTAATTGGTATAACATCAATTTGATTGCCTCTTACCCTAAATGTTCCACGATGAAAATCTAAATCATTTCTTTCATATGTCATATCGACTAACTTAGTAATAATATCATTTCTTTTAATGGTATCTCCAACATTTAAAACAAACATGTTCTTTTCATATTCTTCTTTTTCACCAATACCATAAATGCATGAAACACTCGCAACTACAATAACATCACGATAATTTATTAATGCACTTGTTGCTTTATGTCTAAGTTCATCAATTTCATCATTGATTGAAGAATCTTTTTCAATATAAGTATCGCTACTAGGAACATAGGCTTCTGGTTGATAATAATCATAATAAGATACAAAGTATTCAACATGATTATTTGGAAATAATTCTTTTAACTCTGAATAAAGTTGGCCTGCTAAAGTTTTATTATGAGCTAGTACTAAAGTTGGTTTATTTACTTCTTTTATTACATTTGCAATTGTGAAAGTTTTACCTGTACCTGTTGCTCCTAATAAAACTTGATGTTTCTTTCCTTCTTGAATACCTTGCACTAACTTTTCTATAGCTTCCGGTTGATCACCACTTGGTTTATATTTACTTACTAAATCAAACATAGTTGCCTCCTTATCATTTTCTAATATTATTATGGTTCTTTAATTTTATTTTACTAAATATTATTATAATATAAAATACTTGGTAAAGCAAAATAATTACTTAGGAGTTTTTTTACATTTTTTAATCTACTTATATATTTGAATTGACATTTACGAACAAATGTGTTAGGATATTTCAAAATTATTAAAGGGGGACTATAATATGGGTGGAAAAATGACTTCACTAGAACTCGTTAATGAAGCAAGGCAATCAGGATTATATCCAATTGCTGACTTAAAACTATTTGAAACTCTTGAAAATATTAAGATTTGTAATAACGTAAAAGATAATTTGTTATATGTCACTGATGAATTATACGAATATTTAGATAAAATTAATGAATTTGCTAATACTAAACCAGGTTTAAAAGAACTATTAAGTGCTTTTAAAACAGATGATACGTTCGAAAATCAAAAATTAGAAAAAGAAAATCCCTTTTTAGTAGGTCTATTCTTACAAACTAAAAAGGAAAAAGCAATTGATAAATTAATAAAAATAGCTAAAACAGATAAGGAGTTAACTAGACAAGAATTACTAAGCATTCATAATGCTCTTTTATACGGTACATCTTCAGAAAATAATGAATTAATTAGAAAAAATAATAATACTTTTGTTGGCTATTTTATGTCTGAAGATATTCATTTTGATTTTTTTCCTATCGACTATCATGAAATAAATAACGCTATAAAAAAGTTATTGGATTTATATAATAATCGTCTCGATGGTGCTTTTGATAATGTTTTTATTCAACCATTTGCTATTCATGGTTTATTAGGCGCTTTGCAATTATTTAATGATGGTAACACCCGATTAGGCAGATTAATGCAACATGTTTTACTTTGGAAACTAATAAACGAAAAAACAGAATATACCTATGATAATCCACCTATTTATGCAACTAAAACTTATATTCCATTAAGAGAAAAGTATCGTAACCTAATAATAGACATTGTAAAATACAATGATAATGATATATGGAACGAATGGTTTAATTTTAACTTATTTAGAATTGAAGATCAAATATATAAAAATAATGAAAATATAGAAGTATTAAAAAGAAGGATCAAATAATTGTTAGTTATTTGATCCTTTCTACTAGTTGGGCTAACTTTTTAGCTTCTTCACTATTAATTTTTAAGTATTTTAAATAACAATCCGAACAAAGAGGAACATAGGTTACATCCTCTTTACCATCTTCAATTAAAATCGTTGGACCTGATTCTGTAAATTTATCATCGATTTTTCTAGCATTAAATATTGCTTTTTTACCACATAGGCATAAACTGCTACTACCAATTTCTTCTATATGATCGGCCATGGCTATTATTTGACTTATTCCTTCACTAAAAATTTCACCTTTAAAGTTACTTTTAAGTCCATAACATATTACAGGAATATTTATTAGATGCGCTATCATCCATAGTTCCTTAATTTGCTCTTTATTCAATAATTCAACTTCGTCCACTAATATAACTTTCTTATTATAATATATTTTATAATTTTTATCAGTTAATAAAGATTCATTATCCTCCAATAAAATATCAACTTTCCTATTCATTCCATTTCGCGAAAGTATTGTATCGTTTCCTTTAGTATCTTTTATACTTTTAATAACTATTGGGGTAAAATTATTTTGTTCATAACTATAACAAGTCTGTAATATATTAATTGTTTTACCACCATTCATTGCACTATATTTAAAAATAATCTCCGCCATTTTTACCTCCTAAACATTAAATTTTCCATCTTTAAATATATTAATTATACCATCTTTAGTTTCAGCATCAACATTTAAATCATTGGTACCTATCATAAAATCAACATGGACTTTTGATTGATTTAATCCCATAGCAAATAATTCTTCTTTAGTTTGTTTTTGATACTCTTCTAAAACAGTAACAAAACTATCGCCAAGTGCTAAATGACAAGAGGCATTCTCGTCAAACAAAGTTTCATAAAAAGTAAGATTCATATTAGCTATTGGACTATCTTTTGGTACTAATGCAATCTCGCCAAGATAACAAGAATTTTCATCACTTTCTATAATACCTTGTAAAGCTTTTTTGCCTCTTTTTGCGTCATAGTTAATTATTTTACCATCCTTAAATTCTAAAAAGAAATCTTCAATTAAGGTTCCATTATAATTTAGCGGCTTAGAACTATAAACTATCCCTTCAGTCATATGATAATCTGGAGATGTAAATATTTCATAACTGGGCATATTAACTAACATATCTTTTTCTTTGTCTGTTCCAACACCTAACCACTTGGTATTAGGAATAAGACTTACATATAAATCTGTTCCTAATGAATTTGTATAATGTAATCTTTTTATTTCTAAATCATTTAATAACTTAACTTTCTCTTTTGCTTTTTCAATATAATTATTCCAATTAACAATTGGATCATTTTGATCAATCATACATGCCTTTAAAATACTGAAGTATAATTTTTCATAAGCGTTTTTATTATTTGGAAAAATTAAATTTGCCCATAATTCATTTGGTAAGCAAAAAATACACCAAGGTATTTCATAATTTGCTTGTTTTTTTCTATAAATAGGTTTTGTACTCCTTTTTTGAAAATTTGCAACTGCAACTTTTTCTCCCGCAATATCATCCATTAAATGTGGTATATAAGACTCTGCCATTAAAAATGAAGCGTCTTTTTTTGCATATTCATCCCATATATCACTTTGAAAGTATTGATGTGTTTTAATTTCATCGATAGTTAATTTGCTTAGTATTTCATCCTGATAATTTAAGTCTATTTCTTCTAGATAAATATCATTTATTCCTTTTTCGCGAGCTTTTTTTACTAAAATATCTATAATTTGTTTATTTTCTTTTATATAGCTAATAAATAATGATTTTGATTTATTAAAATTGATACATCTATTCAAAATAAAATCTAAATATTTATCTTCTAAATATTTAATTTGCATTCTATCACCTTCTAATTATATTTTAGCATTATTCTTATTATTAAACAAATAAAAAGACACGACATTTATCGTGTACTAATTAGAAGCTGGGGCTTCATAAGTTGAATCATCAAAAGCCAAAATTGGTAAGAATATAATATTTAGTAATACTAATCCTACTGCAAAGCCATCACTTTTGCCAAAACATTTAGCAAGTTTTACATTAGCGATAATATTCATTACTGCTAATATAATGCTTCCAACAAATGGAATAAATGCTAAAAATACATACCAGCCTTTCATGCCAACTAACTCAAATAATACATAAGTATTATAAAATGGAATTATTGCTGCCCATCCTGGTTTACCAGCTTTAACAAAAATTTTCCATGTTGCTATAACTGATATTACACAAATTATAAGTATAAATATAAAATATGTAGTAAAAAAGCCCATAAAAGCCGCCATCATTCCAGTATTAGATAATGAATCAGCTGTTGCTGTATAATCATAACCATAATTGTACATAAAAGTTACTCCCTTCTACTTTAATATTACCACATTAAAGTATATTAAAGCAATAGATTTTAATCTCGATCATTAAAAATATATAACAATCTTAATATTTGGAGAATACTAGTTAATACCCCTGCTACGTAAGTCATAGCAGCTGCACCTAATACCTTTTTTACACCTGAATTTTCTTCTTCACTAGCAATATTTAATTTATATAATTCTTGTTTAGCTCTTTTGCTAGCATCAAATTCAACAGGTAAGGTTACCAATTGAAATATTAATCCACAACCAGTTAATGCAATACCTACCATTATTAATTTAAACATAGCAGTAATAATACCAATAAGTATTATAAAATAAGAGAACTGTGTTGCTACATTAACAATTGGATAAATAAAAGAACGTATTCTCATAAAAGTATAACCATCTTTATCTTGAATAGCATGACCACATTCATGTGCTGCAATACTCATACTAGATATACTTGTACCATGAAAGACATTATGACTTAGTCTTAATACTTTTCTTGATGGGTCATAATGATCGGACAAAGTACCGGGAGTTTCAACTATATGGATATTATTTAATCCATTACTATCTAATATTTTTCTTGCCACTTCAAAACCGGTTAAACTAGATTTTGATTCATATGTTAAATATTTATTATAGTTTAACGACACCCTTAATTGTGCAATTAATGGTATAGCAAAAATTATTAATATTAAAAAATTATCAACTATATAATTATATTCCATTTATTCAACCTCGTATGTTGTACCTTCCCTAGTATCTTTCAAGATAATACCTATATTCTTTAATTCATCTCTTATTTGGTCAGCTTTTTGATAGTCTTTATTCTTTTTAGCGATATTTCTTTCTTTAATCTTTTCTAAGACATAGTCTTCATCAACTATTTGTTCTTCTTTTTTTAATAAATCTAATGATAATACTTCATCAAAGCTTTTTATTAATTCATATTTTGTAATATCATTTATATCACATTTTAATACATCATATAATAAAGTAATTGCATTGGCTGTGTTTAAATCATCTTCTAAACAACTTTTAAATTTATTATTAAATTCATTATATTTTATTTCATCAATTTCGCCTTCAATATTTAGAAGAGCTATTTTCTTCTTTAGTTTTTTATAAGCATTTTCTACTCCCCTAAGAGACTCAAAACTAAAAGTAAGTTGTTTACGATAATGACTTTGTAAACACATTAAACGATAGCTTAACGGGTTAAATCCTTGTTCTATTAAAGTGTCAATAGTAAGTGTTTTTCCTTTACTCTTACTCATTTTGCCACTCTCATCATTTAAATGCTCGCCATGAACCCAGTATTTACACCATTTATGACCTAAATAACCTTCTGATTGAGCAATTTCGTTAGTATGGTGTGGAAAAATATTATCAACTCCACCACAATGAATATCTAAATATTCTCCTAAATATTTTAATGAAATCCCACTGCATTCAATATGCCATCCTGGATAACCTTCGCCAAAAGGACTAGGCCATTTTAATTCTTGAGCATCAAATTTTGATTTAGTAAACCATAAAACAAAATCGTTTTTATTCTTTTTATTTTCATCAACTTCTACTGTATCTCTTACACCTTCTAATAAATCATCTTCTGTATTGTTAGTTAATACATGATATTTTGCTAATTTAGATGTATCAAAATAAACATTACCCCCACATTTATAAGCATAACCATTAGATAATAATTTTTCTATTATCTTAATATATTCATCAATATTCTCTGTAGCTGGACTGATAATATCTGGCTTTTTAATATTCAATTTTTCCATATCTTGAAAAAATGCTTCAGTATAAAATTGGGCAATTTCTAAGACACTTTTATGAGCTTTTTTAGCACTACTAACCATCTTATCTTCACCTGTATCACTATCGCTTTGTAAATGGCCAACATCCGTAATGTTCATACATCTTTTTACCTTATAACCTAAATAATTTAAAGATTTTTCTAAAATATCTTCTGCAATATATGTTCTTAAATTACCTATATGTGCATAATGATATACTGTTGGTCCACAAGTATACATGGTTACATAATCTTTATTCCAAGGAATAAACTCTTCAACTTGATGAGTTAATGTATTATATATACGCATAAATTTTCCTCCTAACTTAATCTATCAATTACTTTTTCCTTACCAATAAGATAGATTTCATCTGGCAATTCTGGACCATGTTCTACACCACTAATTTTTATTCTTATTGGCATATATAACAATTTTCCTTTAACACCAGTTTTTTCTTTAACAATATTAATAACATTAGCAATATCTTCTACATGCCATTCTTTTAAGTTAGCAAGTTCTTCCTTATAACAATTAATAACCTCATTAATCATAGGATCACTTTCTAAAAATTCTTGGTTCTCTTTACTTATATTTATCTCATCATTAAAGAAAATATTTACAACATCATTAATTTCTTTTCCATAAGAAATATGATCTTTATAAATTAATAATAATTTATTTATCCATTCTTCACTTTTATTAGTAACATCATGATTTAAGAATGGTTTTATATAATTAATATATTCTTCATCACTTAAAGATTTAATATATTTTTGATTAAACCATTGTAATTTTTTTATATCATATGTAGCTGGTGATTTACTAATTCTTTTAGGATTAAATACTTTTATTAATTCTTCCATACTATATATTTCTTGATTAGTTTCTGGACTCCAGCCAAGTAATACTAAGTAATTAATTATAGCTTCTGGTAAATAACCTTCATTATATAAATCCATAAATGATGCATCACCATTTCTTTTGGATAACTTATTGCCATCACTACCTAAAACCATTGGAACGTGAATATAGGTTGGCATTTCCCAACCAAATGCTTCATAAAGCAAATTATATTTAGGAGTTTGACTTAAATATTCATTTCCTCTTATTACATGAGTAATATTCATTAAATGATCATCTATAACATTAGCAAAATTATAGGTAGGATAGCCATCACTTTTAATAAGTATTTGATCTTCTAATACTTTATTTTCAACTTTTATTTCACCATATACTAAGTCATTTACTATACTTATTCCTTCTTTAGGCATTTTTTGCCTGATTACATAAGGTGTATTATTTTTTAATTTTTCAGCTATTTCTTCTTGAGATAATTTGCTACATCTTCCATCATACAAAAAAGCAACTTTATCTTCTTCAGCTTTCTTACGCATTTTAATTAAATCATCTTCAGTACAAAAGCAATAATAAGCCTTACCATTTTCGACTAATTTATTAGCATAATCTTGATATATTTTTAATCTTTCACTTTGGATATAAGGACCATATTCACCAGGATTATTTGGGCCTTCACTAATATCAATATTACATATTTTTAAAGTATCATATATAAAATCAATTGCACCATCAACTTTTCTAGTTAAATCAGTATCTTCAATTCTCAAAATAAAATCACCATTTTCATGTTTAGCGGTTAAATATTCAAAAATTGCTGTTCTTAAATTCCCTATATGCATATACCCTGTTGGACTAGGCGCAAATCTTGTTCTAACTTTCATAAAATCACTTCCTTTACTTATTTTAGCATAAATTACTAAATAAAAAAAGATAGCATAAAACTACCATTTTTTTATTAATCTTTTATCATAGATAAAGAAACCTTACCTTTTTCTAAATTAATATCATCTACATAAACAGTAATAATATCACCTACGCTTAGTAATTCAGAAGGATGCTTAATAAAATCCTTAGTCATTTTAGAAATATGTACTAAGCCATCATTCTTTATACCAATGTCAATAAAACATCCAAAATCAACAACATTTCGAACCGTTCCTTCTAATTTCATACCAACTTTTAAATCTTCAAGATGCAATACATCACTTCTTAAAAGTGGCTTAGGTAGCATATCTCTTGGATCTCGATTAGGTTTTTTTAATGATTCTATTATATCATTTAACGTATAAGAATCAATTTTTAAATTGTTGATAACTGCCTCTTTATCAACATTATCTAAGATATTAATAATTTCAGGTTTACCAATTATTTCTTTTGATATATTTAAATATTTTAAAAATTTATTTGTATCATTATAACTTTCTGGATGAATACTAGTTTCGTCTAAAATGTTTTTTGCATCTTGAATTCTTAAAAACCCTATTGCTTGTTCATATACTTTACTACTTAAGACTTTTTCTTTTAATAATTCTTCCCTAGTTTCAATTCTTTTCTTACTGCTACGATACTTTAATAATTTATCTATGCTACTTTTAGTAAGACCAGAAACATACTTTAATATAGAAGGACTAGCAGTATTTAAATTAACGCCTACTTGATTTACTACTTTTAATACCGTAAAATTTAATGACTCTTTTAAACTTTTTTCTGTAACATCATGTTGATAAAGTCCAACACCAATACTTTCAGGATCTATTTTTACAAGTTCTGATAACGGATCGGAAAGTCTTCTCCCAATAGAAATAGCACTTCTTTCTTCAACATGAAGATTGGGAAATTCACTTATAGCAAGTTTACTAGCTGAATATACAGACGCTCCAGCTTCATTTACAATTATATACTCAACTGGTCTTTTAGAACTTTTTATAACATCAGCAATAAAACTTTCGCTTTCTCTTGATGCTGTTCCATTACCAATAGCAATAACATCAATGTTAAACTTTTCAATTAAATTTAACACTTTTTCTTTAGCTTTTTCATATTCGTTTTTGGGCTCATGAGGATAAATAACATCGATTTTAAGAGGTTCGCCAATTTTATTTAAAACTGCTAATTTACAACCCGTTCTATATGCTGGATCAAAACCTAAAATATTTTTTTCTTTAATAGGTGGTGCCATCAATAATTTTTCTAAATTAGTACTAAAGTTGTTTATTGCTACTTCTTCAGCTTTTTCTTTTAAATCAGCACGTATTTCTCTTTCAATACTAGGACTAATTAATCTTTTATATGAGTCATTTATAGCATCACAAACAATCTCTTTTATTTCAAGATTTGATTTATCTTTAACAAATCGATTTTCAAGATTAAGAATAATATTACTACTATCTATATCTATACTAACTTTTAATATATCTTCTTTTTCACCACGATTAATTGCTAAAACACGATAAAGTTTAATATGTTTAACTTGTTCCTTAAAATCATAATACATTTCATAAACTTTGGTTTCATCTGCACTACTTTTTTTCTTTTTGCTCACTAAATAACCATTATTATAAGTATAATTTCTAATATACTTTCTAATATTAGCATTATCACTAACCCATTCAGCAATTATATATTTAGCTCCTTCTATTGCCATATCCACAGTTTTAACATTATCATTTAAAAATTTCTTTGCTGTTTCATTTACATCATTTATTTTGAAATACATAATCATTTTAGAAAATGGTTAAAGTCCATTATTAATTTCTTTTGT
>CAZJEY010000002.1:0-4970 GCA_964545135.1 uncultured Mycoplasma sp.
GTAGTATCATAATCTAATCTACCTATTGGGTAAATTCTTTCATCAGTTTTAATATAATCAAGAACTGTTTTTCTACCATGTTCATCTTTAACACTACATATTACTTCTCTTGGCTTATTAAGTATATATACTTTCTTGGTAATTTCTTTATTTATATTAATATCATCTATAGTTATAATATCATTTTTAGTAGCTTTAGTACCAAGTTCTTTAACGATTTTACCATTAACTTTTACTCTACCAGATTTTATTAATTCTTCAGCTTTACGTCTTGAAGCATAGCCATAATCTGCTATAATTTTTTGTAATCTTTCCATGTGAAACTCCTTTTAACAATAATAATTATATCTTAAAAATAATTAAAAGAAAAGGATAGTTATTACAAAAGCCATTATTATCCCGACTAAATCTGCAAATAAACCAACACTCAAAGAATGACCAATCTTACTTATCTTAACACTACCATAATATAAAGCAATTACATAAACAGTCGTATCGGTGCATCCTTGTAATACTGAAGCAAGTTTTCCAGCAAAACTATCTGGACCTAAATTGGCAAAAATATCATTCATAATAGCAAGCGAAGCTGTACCAGAAATTGGCCTTAATAATGCCATAGGAATAATATCTAAAGGAATATTTACTTTTAAAAGCAATGGATTTAAAAATGATAACAAAAAATCCAAAACATTACTATCCAAGAATATGTTAATTGCAAACACCATGGCAAGTATAGCTGGAAAAATATTGAATGTGGTAATTAGTCCTTCTTTTGCCCCTTCTAAAAAGGTATCATATAAATTAATTTTTTTACTAAAACCATAAATAATGATAAGTAAAACAAAAACTGGAATAATGATTTTTGATATTAAGCTCATGTTTGCTTTCTCTTTCTAATTATATAATCCATAGTTACTCCAGCTATACAGGAAGATGCAGTTGCTAAAATTGCTGGTAAAACAATTTCTGTTGGATTTAAAGAATTATACGCAGTACGAAGCGCTAAAATAGTTGTGGGAATTATTGTTACTCCTGCTGTATTTAATACTAGAAATGTAACCATCGGGGTTGATGCTTTATCTTTTTCAGGATTAATTTTTTGAAGCTCACTTATTGCTTTTAATCCGGCTGGTGTAGCTGCAGATCCTAGTCCCATCATATTGGCGGCAATATTACTAGCAATATAACCAAGAGCTTTATTATTTTTGGGAACACTAGGAAATAGTTTGCTTAAAAGAGGTCTAAGTAAATTAGCAAATTTATCTAACAAACCACTTTTTTCAGCAATTTTTAATATACCAGTCCATAAAACAATTATAGGTAATAATTCTAAGATTAAATCTAAAGCTTTATTCGCATTGGTTAAAATACTATTGTTTATTACATCGATATTTCCAGATAATAAACTATATGTAATACCAATTGCTGTTAAAAATAACCAAATATAACTTACCAATTAAACCACCCCTTAAACTTATTCCATATACTTTTCTTTTTTACTTCTTTCTTAATATAAATTGGTTCTTTATGATAAATTTTTTTGTTTAAAAGAACATTAACATAACCTACTATATCATCATTATTAAAATCTTTATATTTAGTTAAATTAATATCTAATGTTATTTTTTTTATTTCATTTTCTTTAAGAACCATATTAAAATTGTTTTTAACATATAGTTTATTTGGCTTATAATAATTTTCTTTTTTTATTTTAAAATTTTTTTTATCTATTATTTTTATACTTTTATAATTAGAAAAAATATTATCATATAATTCTTTATGATCTTGCCAGTCATTTGGATCATTTAAAGTAACAATTACTAGATTAATATCATTCTTACTACCAGTTGTAACTAAAGTTCTTCTAGCTTTTTCAGTAAAACCAGTTTTTCCACCAGTTATAAAATCATATTTTAATAATTTATTCTTATTATGCCATTTATAAGTCATCAAATCAGTTTTACATGTATATTCCTTAGTGCTAAAAATTTTTCTAAAAACATTATTATTAATTGCATAACTAGTGAGTAATGCCATATCATAACTGCTAGAAGTGTTCCCTTTACCTTCTTCATTTTCTAAACCATGAGGATTTATAAAATTAGTATTTTTCATATTTAATTTGCTAGCATATTCATTCATTAGATAAACAAATCCATCTACATTTCCCGAAATATGTTCAGCAATTTGTAATGCTGCATCATTTCCACTTCGAAGCATCAATCCATATATTAAATCTTTTAAAGTAATTTTTTCTCCAACCTTAATATAAATACTACTACCAAATGATTCTTTAATGATATTTGTTACCTCAATTTCCTTATCTAAATCTCCATATTCGATTGCAACAATGGCAGTCATTATTTTAGTAATAGAAGCAATTAACCTTTTATCATGATAATTATAGCCACTTAATACTCTTTTATTATCAGAATCCATTACAATAACACTACTAGCACTTATTGCTTTTACATTAAGTGGTATTAAAAATATAATTAATATTGTGATTATTTTTTTCATGGCTCACCTATAAAAGTATATGTTTTGTAATAAATAAAAAAGAACCTTATTTTATAAAGCCGGTGATCCAACAAAAGACTTTTCATTAAAAACAACAAAAACATAAAAAACTAATAATTGTAAAAGAAATCTAGTTGGCAAAAATGATGTTGTTTTAAGAGTTAAAAAAAAACTATCTATACAATAGTTCTTTATCTTATCAAGCCCATTTTATTACACATTAATTCATATTTTTCTTGTGCTAGCAAAATTGACTTAGTTTTACCTTTATCTAATATAATATCTAATTCATCACTAGAAACAATCTCATTATATTTTTTTTGAATACTTGAAATCTTTTCTATTAATAAATCGGCAATATACTTTTTAAATTCTCCATAGTTTTTATTAATAAACATTTCTTCTATTTCTTCTATATTTTTATTTGAAAATATAGAGGCAATATTTAATAAATTACTAATACCTGGTTTATTATCTTCATCAAATTTTACAACCATTTCACTATCGGTAGTTGCTCCCATAATTTTTTTTCTTATATCTTCGATATTATCAAATAACGAAATAACACCTTGAGGATTATCTTCTGATTTACTCATTTTCTTTGTAGGATCTTTTAAATCTTTAATTTTAGTACTACTTTCCTTTATTAATGGTTTTGGTAAAGTAAAGGTTTCACCATACTTTTTATTAAAACGTTCTGCTATGTCTCTAGCAAGTTCAACGTGTTGTTTTTGATCAACACCAACAGGCACATAAGTAGTATCACAATAAAGGATATCAGCAGCCATAAGAATCGGATATGTTAAAAGGCCAACTGTAAAGTTTTCGTTATCACGACTTTTTTCTTTAAACTGAATCATTCTAGAAGCTTCACCATAATAAGTACTACATTCTAACAACCACGAAATTGCCGGTAAATAAACATTTTCAGATTGAATATAAATAGTTACTTTATTTGGATCAATACCACATGCAATATACATAGCGATGAATTTTCTAATTCTATCTCTTAATTCTTTGGGATCTTGATAAGTTGTTAAAGCATGAAGATCAGCAACAAATAAAAATATGTTATCATATTTGTCTTGTAAATCAATCATAGGCTTTATCGCCCCAATATAATTTCCTAAAGTTAATTCTCCAGTTGGCTTTAATCCAGTTAAAATAGTTTCCATAATTTACCTCTTTCGTAAATATTATAAAACATTATATTAATAATTTCAATTTTTTGTTACATAATAATTTTAGGAGGAATAAATATATGGAATTAAATTATAAAAAAGTGCCGGACATTCTTACTAATAAGGATTTAGATTATCTAGTAGATATTTTTAATTGGAATTTAAATGGTTATAAGTTTACGTATAATGCGATTAGCAATGTAGATAATAAAGAAGTACATGACATTCTAAAAGAAGTTAATAATACTTATTATGATAATTTAAATTCAATCTTAGATATTCTTAATGAAAAAGGTGATATAAATGAATAAAAAAATTAAGAATGAAAAAATTGAAACTAAAAGTGGTTCAAATATTAATGAAAAAGATTATCTAAACATTTGTCTTAATCAACTCAAATCCATAGAAAAGAATTTATGCATTGCTCTAACTGAAGCGAGTAATGATAGTTTATTCAAAAATATAAATAAAATGTTTTCAGAAATTGTTTTATTACAAAGAAAAGTCTATGAGGTAATGTTTAGATGTGGTTGGTATGAATTAGAATGTATCGAATCTAAAAAGATAAATGAAAAGTATAATACTTTATTAAAAGAATTTGAATCATTAAATGATTAAAAAACATCACAATTTGTGATGTTTTAATATTTTATATCATCTAGAATATCATTAATTTCACTTTCATACTCAATTGTACTACTAATATAAATTAATGAATTTTTAACACGAGAAATAATTATATATTCATTATCTGATTTACAAACATATTTAGATAAAACAGAACTTTTTGATTCAACATCTTTAGAATCAGAAGTAATTACATTACTTAAATTATTTTTATAACCTTTATATGCTTTTTTAGCATCTGATTCAGTGGCAAATTCATAATACAATACTTCATAAGGAACATCCTCTTTAGTAGCTTTACTGATATAATCAGCTTCATAATCTGCTGATTCTATTTTTTCAACAGTATAACCTCTAGCACTAAATTGTTCTTTAAAATCCTTAGGTTCTAAATAATTATAAAATATACAACCTGTTGTTAAACATGTAACGAATATAATTACTATTCCTAGTAAAATACTTTTCTTATTCATTTTTATCCTTTCTATTCAAATTATTAAACATTGCTAATACTTCAAAAAATTCTTCATTAGAATCAAGTTTAACTAATACTTCTTTATTATCTTTACTCATAATGACTTTTCTTATACATAAATCTTTATCATCTAGCTCATTTGCTAATATTAAATATTTATTATTATT
>CAZJEY010000002.1:5070-24309 GCA_964545135.1 uncultured Mycoplasma sp.
AATAAATATTTATCTTCATTATTTCTATCATCATTATCTAAACCAACTGAAGTAATATTACTAAAAGCATTATACATAGTTCCATCAAAATAATCAGGGGATTCTTTATATGCTTTAATTAAATCTTCAACAATTTCATTATAATTTAATGTGGTCTCTGGGTAATAATTATCATCATAAGATAAAACTTCGGTATTATCATTAATTATATTATATTCCACACCTATTACTGAAGCAATGTAATCTTCATATTTCTCTTTTGCTTTAAAATCACTTTTATTATAAAGAATCATAGAAGACGCTAGAACTGAAGTAATCATTAATGTTGAAAATACTTTTTTCAAAAACGCCTTATCTATTTTTTTATTAGATATATTTTTAGCTATTTCCACTTCTTTCTTTGTATTGATTTCTTCTTTTGGCGCTACACTATTAATTAATATTTTATTCAAATAGGCTTGATATTCTCCATAATTATTAATATTTATTCCTTCTCTATAGAGCTTTTCGGCAATAATTTTGGATTTATAAGTATTAATATCATACTCTAAGCCTATCCGATCAGCTAATCGTTCAATATTCGCTCTTCTAAAGGACTCATATGATTCGTTAATTTTTTGTGCATCTGCCATACAATCACCTCTATTTTCCTATAAATACTATACTATTTTATAACTTAATAGTCAAATTAAAATAGAATTTTTACATTCTATTTTACACTAGTTTATATTAAATTTTTTATTTACTAAAAAGCTTATTATATAAGCAATCAAAACTATTATTACTATTTTCAACATAATAATTGGATTTTTTAAACTATCAACTAAGCTTGTTCCAATAAATCCCCAAAATAATACCAGTGAAATTTTACCAATCATTATTGCTAAAACAAACTTCTTTGTTGGCATCTTAGCCATACCAGCAGCAATATTTATTAAAAAAGCTGGGGTAAAAGGAATAGCAATAATCGTTACTAATTCAGGAAAAGTAACTTTTTTTATCGTACTAATGATTTTTTTTAACTTTGGTCCATCTAATTTAAAAAATTTATTTGCTAAATATTTAACTAAAAAATATGATGACAAACAACCTAAGACAGTAAATAACCACGATAAAATAAAACCAAAAATCGCTCCATATTTTAAGAATATAACCGTAATAAAAACAAATAAAGGTAATACGGGTATAATTGATTCAATAAAAATTAAAAAGCACGCTAAAACAGGTCCTAAAAAACTAGAACTATTAACAGAATTAATTATAAATTCATAAATTATTTTTAATACTTCTTCCATTTCGTATCACATATTTATTATAATACAAAATACCTTAAAATACACTTAATTTATTACATAAACTACATCATAACCATAAAATTCTAATATCCTTACAACTTCTTTACTTTTTTTACCTTTTCCACAAATTATATAATATCTTTTATTTTTATCTAATAATGTCTTATAATTCATTAATAATTTTTCATAATAAATGTTAGTACTGTTAAAAAATGGCTTCTCTTTAGCAGTAAGAGGATCACGGATATCAATTAACGTTCCCATAGAAGGATTATAGTCCTTATAATTTATAACTTTCATTATCTTCACCATTTTATTTTATGTAAAATAAAAAAAGATGATAAGTTTAATTATCATCTCCAAAGAAATCATCAAAAAATTCATCATCAGATATCACGTTATCGTTAACAATTATACTATCAACATCTACATTTACTTTTGGCTTATCTTCTTCTGTATTTTTAATACTATTTTCTTCTTTATCTATTTCATTATTTAATTGTTTATCCATTTTAATAGTTGTTTCTTTAGTATCAGAATTTAATTTACTTTGATTCCTTTTTTCTTCTTCTTTATCCATCTCTTGTAATCTTTTTTCAATATCAGCAATCATTCTATCAACGTTTTGTTGGGTTGGCCTAGCCATATTCATAAATGGATTATTAGCCATGGAAAAAGGATTTACAAATGTTTGCGGTGCATCTGAATTCATCATTTGTTTTTTCTTCTCTTCTGTAACAAATTTTTTTAAATCAAATATTTCTATTTTATTTGCTTGTCTATTAGGATATGTAGCTTCTGGATATTCTTCTTTCCAATCCATTTTGAAATCAGGTACATATTTAGTTTTATAAGGG
Source organism: uncultured Mycoplasma sp. (assembly GCA_964545135.1). GTDB lineage: Bacteria > Bacillota_I > Bacilli_A > RF39 > UBA660 > SIG200. Next base: position 7,223 of record CAZJEY010000002.1, read on the forward strand.
CTCATTCTTAATCTTTTAATTATTGCTTCACCCAGTTTTAATTTTTGTAAATCAGTTATTGTTACAAGTGGTGTTGAAGATGTCTTATCATCTTTTTTAGACTTTACTTCTCCACACATCTTACTAATTTCTTCTAACGCTTTTAATTCGGTACTTATTAAATAAATAATATTACCACAATTACCTCTTATAACTTGAGCAACTTCTTCACCATAAACATCATTTAATTGGGCAAAATTTTGAATAATAAAAGTAAATCTAATATCTCTACTACGCGCAGCAGAAACCATGCTATCTGCATCACTAAGCGGAGGCATATTAGCAAACTCATCCAAAATAAAATTTGTTCTAATAGGTAGTTTTCCACCATTTTTTTGAGCTTCATCAATTAGAGTTTCGTAACATTGTTTAATAAAAATAGTAAGCAAACTATGATAAGTCTTTTTTTCATCATGAATAATCATAAATACTGCTGTTTTGCCTTTACCAATATCACGCATATCAAAGTCACTTTTAGATAACATTTCGCTTAAATTTTCTCTGGTAGTAAACATTCTTATCTTTTGTCTAAAAGTTGATAATATACTTCCTCTAGTATCATTTGGAGCATTAACTGTAGCCGAAGCAAAAGTTGTCGCATCATGAGTTGGTCCTTTTAAATTAAAATACTCTTTAATATAATTACTAGTCCCAGCATATCTTTCATCACCAACTGTTGCCATATAATTAATACTATTTAAATTTACTTCAAGTTCCTTACCATCTTCAAATAGTCCTAGAGCCAAACCTGAAAAATAATCGGCGGCTGTTTTTTCCCAGAAAGGTTCAGCATTATTTTTAGGATCATATAAAATATTTTGAGCAACGTCATCTAATAACTCAACTGCTTTATCATGATTACCAGTTTTATAATAGGTATAAGGCATCCCTAGAGGATTCCATGAATTACCTTTTTGGGGATCACGAAAGTTAAGGACAATTATTTTGTAACCACGTTTTTTTAAATTTTCACTAGTTTTTGTATATATTTCACCTTTTGGATCAGTAATTATCATACTTTCGCCCTTTTTAGCAAGTAACCTAATCATTGGAAAAACAATTTGAGTTGATTTACCACTTCCGGTTGAACCTATAACTAAGTTATGATATTCTCCATTATCTACCCATATCTCTTTACCATTATTTATAAGTGGAATTCCAGCAGCATTTAAATGCTCGTCACCAGGATTTACTTTTACTACATCATTAGCATTCTTCATTTCTTTGTCAGTAGCCCATCTTTCGTAACCACTTTCTTTTTTTTCTTGAATTTTTAATCCAAATCCGTGTCCCTTATCTTTATCAAAAATATAAGAAGAAACACTCAAAAAAATGGTAACTAGTATACCTAAAAACAATATAATAGTAACTGCAATATACTTAGGAGTAAATGCTAAAAATGGATTTAAAGTTAAACCAGTGCCTGAAAGAAGACTAACAGCATTTACAACAATAAGAGCACATAAATAAAGTAATATAATACAATATATAACAAATAAAACAAAATCTTTTGGTTCTACTTTAAATTTCATTCTATACTCCTTTCAAAACTTATAATTATTATACAATAAAATTCTTTAAATTACTATTAGTTATGATACTTTAACTGTATAATTTAAAATCCCTTCTACGTAAAAAGTAAATACAATATTATCATTATTTCTAACATAAATAATCATCTTATCAGTATTCTTCTCAATTTTATAAGATTTAATTATTGAATCATCTATATCTTCTGGTTTTAATATATTATTATTTGTAATAATATTCTCTAATTGTTCATCATTATTTAATACTTTTAAACGAAAATCATCGTAGTATAGCATAGCAATTTTTTCATCGCTAACATCTTTTATCTTATATCTATTATAACCATTATCTATTATATTATTTAATACATAATTATACTCTTTTTCAGGAACAAGTTTATATGTCATATTGTCTTGATCAAAATATAAAGTATAAGATACTTCTCTACTAAAATTATTTTCATCCATCTTATAGCCACTTACAATTCCATCAACATAATATTTAACAACTCTTTTATTTAAATCTTTGTAGTATACTTTTTTTATTTTAAATTTAAGATAATCATTTAAATAACTTAATGAATTCTTAATATTTTCTAGTCCTTTTTCATTAAGATAATTATCAGCTAGAATATTAGAAATCTTTGTATCATTATTACTATTATAATCTAGTATAAACTCTGCTATTATATCTTCAATAGCAAAAAATCTATTATAATCCTTTAAATCTCCTTCATTTTCCTCTTCAGATACTATTGGCTTTTGTTCAACAGTTGGTTCTGTTACTTTACCTCCATTGTCATTATCCTTATCATCACTAATAGTCTCATTGTAAAGATAAATAAACAAAAATGATAAAGCCATTAATAGTAAAACAATTATAATTAGTATAATTTTATTTTTTGTATTCATAAAAATTAACCTCCAAAAATTGTATTCCTAATTTGCACTTTTTGCCACACTTGATAATATGTATAATCCGCATATTCACATGTAGTTATTTGCTTTTTATTTCCACATCGGTCACTATAATAAACTTCATTGTAAGTATCTTTCATAATTCCAGCATTAATATAAGCTTTCATTATTTTACAATTAGCTTCATTCCAAACTTTGCCATTACTTGTTAATGAAGAATATACTGATTGCATTCCTTCTATAGTATCTGGTTTTCCATAACTTCCAGCACGACAATTTGCTTTAAATCTCTCTTCATAACGATTATTTATCAAATTGTATAAACTAGTACCTCTATCAGTATAAGAATGAATCAATTCAGAATACGCTTTAATCCCTTCTTCCATAGTATTATATTTTGCTCCTGATGAACTATTATTGTATACTGCAATTCCCCAATAATTATAACCATTTCTAGGATTAAATGATGTTTCTGTTTGAGCAGTTACCACAACTAATTCAGGATTAACATTATTTTTTATTGAAATATCATAAATTAAATCAGCCTGATTTTTAAAATCTTTTTCATAATTATTATTATAATTATACTTCTTTAATCTGCTAGCAAATTCTTGCTTTGTCAAACTAGTTTTAAGCAAATTAAAATTAAAATTCGATTCACTTTGAATATCCTGTGGACGAGGTTCGTCTATCGAAATATAGTCTAATGGATTTACCGGATTGTCATTTTCTCTTACTTCAAAATGTAAATGTGTACCTGTTGAAACACCTGTAGAACCCATTTTACCAATTACCTGTCCTTGTTCAACACTTTCACCGGTTGTTACATTTATACTATCTAAATGCCCATAAAGAGTCGAAAAGCCATTAGAATGTTCTATTATTACTGCATTCCCGTAGCCACTATATGATTTAGCCATGATTACTTTTCCAGAACGAGACGCAATAATATTATGAATACCGGCTCGTGTATCAACAGTAGGTGCAATATCTATTCCACTATGAAAATTCCAAACCTTTTTTGTTGGATGAATTCGATAACCAAATTCAGAAGTTACAGCACATGGCGCTGGCTCTTCTATAGCAAAAGTTTTTCCGTTCATAATAGAAGTTGATCCACTTCCTACTGGCCACCAATATTGATTTTCACTAAATGCATATTCTGCACCATAAGCACTATCACTAGCAAAAAAGCCAATAATTATTATCAACAAAAGTAATAAAATGAGTGCAGCTAATAAAAATATTAATACATAAGGATTTTTTAATATTTTTTTGATAATTGCATTTTGAATAGCTTTTTTTTCTGATTTATTTTTTAGGTCTTTTACTTTATTCAGCGAATTATTTAATTTACTAAGTTTAGATTCTTCCTTATTTTGTTTACTTTCCTCAGAGGCAGCCTGATTTTTATTTGAATTTTCACTTTTATTATTTTCTTCTTTACTTGCTTTACCACTACTATTTTGTTGTTTGTTATCCTTGCTTTCTGAAGAATTATTTTCATCATTTTCTTCACTATTAAATTGGCTACCCATAAAATAATTAGCATTCGGATTTTTTCTTTTTTTATTTCCTAACGAGTTTAAATTACTATTAACATTCGCTCCGGTTGGTGCAAATGGTTTAGGTTTATTAGGACTGGTCATTGATCTTAAACCATCATCTTTAGGTAAGGACTCCATATTATTATTTAATTGATTATTATTTTCAGGCGTTCTTCTATTCGAATTTGAATGATAATATTTATCTTCAAAATTACTTACTTTAGGTCTAGGCCTAATTACCATGTTTTCTTTTTGGTTATTATTTGGTGAAGAATTGTTAATAACATTTTGATTTTCAACATTTTTTTCGTTATTCAAGTTCTCCACCACCATTCTTTTATATTATATCATGTTAGACTAAGTTATCGCAAGTAACTCTTATTACAAAAAAAGAGACCTGAGTCTCTTTCAAATTTTATAATCCTCCTCCAGAACCTAAAGAATCAAGTTCTTCTCGAGTAGCTATTACGTTTATTCTCATTCTTCTATTACCACAAATAAATAAGCCTTCTCCTTGGGTATAGAACTTAACACTTTCTTTTTCAGCTTCATTTAAATCAATTAGCTTACTTAAGTCTTCAACTGCTTGTTTTTTTAGAGCCATAACTAAATAATATGCCGCATTATCAAATATAGCTTTACCATGTTGAATGATATTAGGAGCAGCAAAATCAGTAGGTTGTTGTGTAATAATAATAGTACCTGTATTGTATTTTCTACTACGTCTTTGAATTTGGGCTAAAAACTCAGCACCTAGTTCATTTTGACTAGCAAGTAAAACGTGAGCTTCATCTACCATCATAACAGTATTTACTTCTTTATCTAAGCATAATCCCCATGCATATTTTAAAATATTAAAGAATAAAGCGTTTTTAATATTTGTATCTGTATTCATTAACTCTTTAATATTAAATACTATTAAATCACTATTTATTTTAAGTGTTGTATGTCCAGTAAAATAATAACGCAATTCTTGAACTAAAGGTCTAACTTTTAACTCTAGTCTTTCCATTACATCTCTTTCATGCGTTGCATCTGTCATTGATAAAAGTCTACCTTTTATGGTTGCATAAACATCATCAAATGTTGGAAACATTTCACTAGTTAATTTAGTAAAATCAGTATTAAAATCTATTCTATATCTTTTATAAGTATCTTGTACTACTTCACTAAATAAAGCTAGAACATCATCTTCTATAGAAGGACTATAATACTTCATAAAGGCTTTTAATTGTTGGATGGTTCTTGTTAAAACTGTATAACCTAATCCTTGAGCAATTTCTTCTTCATCAGCATCAACAACTATTTCAAGAGGGTTAATCATACCGAAGTCTCCACCCTTACCTAAATCTAGAAAATCGCCACCAATGTTAACACATAAATCTTCAAGTTCACCTTCTGGATCTATTGCTACTATTTTACAACCATTTCTAATATGTGTACGTAATAATAACTTAGCAGCTGTTGATTTACCACTACCAGATGTACCAAGTAAAATCATATTAGCGTTATTACGATTATTTTCCTTCTTAATTTGATATAAGAATTGATTAAATAATACAACACCACCTGATGAATCAATACCAAACAAACATGAATCACCTGGATCCTTTATATTATCAAATACGAATGGATACATTGCTGCTACTGTTATGGAAGGGATAGGTGTTCCAATTCTTGATTCAATATCTTGTTTAGGAAATATTGGTATAATACTTTTTAATACTTTTTCTTGTTCAAACATTAATGCAACACCATTCATATTTAAAGCATTTAGATAACTCTTCACTTCCATTTTTAAGTATTCTAATTGCTCTTTAGTATCAGCAGTTAACATTAAATGCATTTGAAAATCAAATATTCTAGCATTAGTTGCCGCTAACATATTAACAAATTGTTCCAATGATTCATAATCAAGACGGATTCTTTCTTGTAGTGTTTGATCTTTTTCATTTTGATATCTTGTTTTTAAATCAGCTATTTCTTTATTAATCATTTTTTGAAGAATATTAAATGGTATTGGGATATGTTTTACAACCATTTTAACGCCACTTATACCAGTTAATTCTGCAAGTAAACCTATATAGGCATTTTTGGGAAAAGACACAACTGTCAAAATAGTTGAATATTTTCCTCCAATCATGAATTCTGTCGGTTTAAACTCCATTCCTCTTGGAGCTATTTCACTCTTCATTGCCATTAGCTCATCACCGTCCCAAAATTAATTTGTTCGCCACCATTTAAGAAATTATCTAAAATCATTCTTAAATCGTCATTACTTGTTTGCATAGATTGCAAACCACAAGTAGCAAGTCCACTTATCATATTATGTAATTTCTTTTGTAATACTTCCAATTTCTTTTCTTGGAATATAAAGTAATATTCAGTATCAACTACGTTATATTCTTGTCTAATAAACTGATTAGCTTTATTAATATCTTGAATAATAATCTTTTTAATAGCATTGTTAGTATTCCTATTATACATTAATTGTAATTGGGATAAGTATAAATTAATATCAACTGGACGATCTGCAACAATTAGCCAAAACTCATAATCAATAGTATTATAAAAATTAGTAAGACTATTAATCATAACTTGCTGAGAAGAATTATCCATAATAAAGATATTTCTTGGCATTATTTTAACACCTGTAACATAATAACCATTTTCTAGTTGAATCATACCATTCATAATTTGTTTAACTGGTAACCAGTCATTAGAGTATTTTGAATTACTTATTGGTTGTTTCGCTTCCTTCATAAATACACCAACCTTTCCAATAATATTTTCTTCTTCCTGTATAGAAGTTAAAGACATTTAATATAAGCTGTTTAACATTATGATAATGCGGTACAGGCATTACCAAAAATGAACAAATGAGTAGTGGCAATAAAACCACAATCATTATCCAGATATTTAACGATTTTATAATTAGTAACATTGCTACTGTCCAAAATACACCAATGCCAAAAATCACAAGATCTGAAGGGGTAAAGAACCCTAAGATCAATTGTGATTTTTTAGTATTTGCTGGTATTAAATAATTAAATTGATTCACCTTTTTATTCCTCCTTTAAGATTTATTTGTTATTGCTATTACGATTTGCTATATATTTTGAAGAAATTTCACGTTGTCTCATTTCAGAAGTTCTCATAGCAGCATCTTTAGCATCATTAAATTGTTGTTTAATTGCATCAATTGCATCATTTTGTGCTTGAATAACATCAATTTCATTTTCTTGAATATCTTGCTTCTTAGCATTAATAATACCATTACTCGTTTTAGCTAGTTTGTCAATTTTAGATACTAAATCGTAATTTTCTAATCCATTTAAACCAGTGTCTTGAACTTGTTGAGAGCTCATTTTATTTCCATTTTCATCAACAAAGCTATCCTCATCAATAATCCAGTTTCCATTTTCCAGTTTAACATTAAATTTAATTTTTGTAGTTTTCTCTTTACCATTGCTATCTTTGGCAATGATTTTATTTCCATTTGCATCTGTTTTATAACTTCCATCTGGATTAAATTCATAAACAAATGTATTATATTCATAACCACCATTATTTTGAATGCTTCTAAATCCAGAATTCATATCTTGTTTTATTTTAGAATCTTCAAGAGAGTATTCATTTGCAATATAATCAGCAATCATTCTATCACGAATTTTTTCATCAGAATCAACTTTTTGTCTTTGCTCAACAGAAAGATTATTTTGTTTAAAGTACATTATTTGTTCATAAGTTCCTTTAAAGGTCATTGAATTACCATTTTCATCTTCATATTCTAATGTACCAATCACTTTAGAACCAGCTTCATCAATTTTCTTTTCAGCTTCATCTTTTAGATTCTTTTTATGTTGAATTCTTGAACTGCCAGAAGCAGCTTCTTGTTCTAAATTCTTAATTCTATCTCTGTGCGCAGATATTTTGTTAACGTTTTCGGCTTTTGTTGCTTCCATTGATTCAATATCGCCAGCATTAATATTTTTATTTTGTCCTTTACCTATGGTTACTTTTTCTCCGTTTGGTTTAGTATAAGTAATGTTTTCAGCAGATTCATTGGATACATTATAATCCTCATCTTCAATTTTGCTTTTTTGAATATCTGCTTGAGAACCAAATCCTGCTTTATTTAACATATAATCTTTCATCATTTGTCTTTTAGTTACTCCAGCACTACGAGCATCCTTATATTCTTTTCTTCTTTTAGCTTCCGCACCTATATTACCTATCCCATTTTTCCATCCTCTAACTGCAGCCAAAGGATTCCCCTTTGATGCTATTAAAGATCCAACCGCTCCACCTGCTGCAAATAATCCACCAGCTGCTAATTTTTCTCTTAAACCTAGTTTCATATTTGAACTATCGAATCCAAATATATCACCTATTAATTTAGGAGCTTGTTTGATAAAAGTTATAACTCCAAGTATAATTATAACTTTTGCCATCAAGCCAAGGAAACCACTTCCTACATTTAGAAAACTTCCCAATCCTTCATTTGAAGTAAAAGCAGAGATTAAATACACACCAAAAAATATTATAAATAGTCTAATAAAAACCTCTAAGTAGCAAGTTATTGTAATCTTTACCCAATCATTAAAAGTGTTACTTAATTTTCCTTCTGGAACTACTCTTAAAAATACAGGTATCGGTGCTATTATTTGATAAAATACTAGTTTAACAAGACGTACACCTAAATCTAAACAAAAACTAAAAATAACATATACTAAATACAAGCCTGCAATAAGTGCTATTAAGAAATTAAAATCAATCTCATTTTTAGCTACATTGTCACCAAACTTAGAATACGAAGTAAAATAGCCGGTTTTATTAACATTACTAATTACAGTACTTAACTTATCTTCGCCACTAGTAATATCTTTGGCACATTCATCAAAATCTCCTGTTGGGCATTGTTCTCGTGAAGGGGTAAAAAAGGCAGTAAATACTGAATTTGCCATAGAATTTCCAGCACTTGCCATAGTGTCCGCAGAATTATTATAGCCGAACATTCTTCCAATTGTATTATAATCTACTATTGCAAATTGAAATGAAAAAGCAAAATTAAATATTGTAGGTAATATTAGCAAAATAATAACAGATGTAATAAAGTTTTTTACAATTTTCCCTCCACTACTAGTTTCTTTATTATCATCGGGATTTATCATAGCCTTAAGTAGATAAAAAGCAATAATAAAAAGCATAACTACACCGATAAGCAAATAAAAATTTTCAATTATATTTCCATAAACATTTTTATCTATAGTAGTTACTTTTGACAACATGGAAAAAAGTTCAAACACGGTTGCTACCAAATTATATATAGCACCTACCAATGTTATTAATAAAGAATATATTGATCCTAATATTGCATCCATAATTATCTCCCTATTCTAAATTCCACAAATTGAAGGATCATTTATTAGTCCTCCCCACTCTAAAACCATAATGATTAAAGAAGGTAACACAAAGATAATAATTGCAAAGATAAATCTTTTTACAAACTTTGCATTTGTTTTGCTTAGTTCTTCATCATCTTTAGATACTACCGCTTTTATATAATCTACTATTGTAAAAACAATTAAAAGTATTGTAGCTAAATATTTTATTATATTGAAAGACATACTAATGTAATATGCCGGTTCATCAGGATTAGTTACACTTCCCAAAAGACCTGCACATTCTAATTTTGAAGCTTTTTGGTAATTCAATTCATTCATTGAATCATTAAGATTAGCATCAGATGGCTTATTATTATCACCCATAAATTCTATTTGTTTATCAGTTAATCCATCTTGATTTGAATTTGCTAGGGTTGAAAATGTTGCTTTTTCTTTTACATTATCCGCTGATAAAATACTATTACAATACTGATTATTTTCAGAATTATTTAAGCAAAAATTATTGTGTCCATTATTAAAATAAATTATCTTTTTAGGACAATATTTGCTATTTTCATTAGTATTATCTAAATTATTCGAAATATAATCTTTTGCTGATTTAACTATACTTTTGTATGAATAAGAAGAAATGTACAATCCACCATTGTCCATTTTTCTAGAATTAAAACTATTCAACATTGTATAATTATATTCATCGCCTTTTTTTCCGTATTTAATATCTTCTGCGTTTATAATCGCATGTATATCTTTGGCATCGTAAACAAAAAAATACTTTTCTGGTTCGTCGTTTTCATCAAAACATACCTTTATTCTAAAATATTCGTTATTAGAATTTTTATAGTTACACACAGATGCAGCACCTGCTGCTGAACATGTTTCTGTTACTGCCTTAACATTGTTAATGTTTAGGAAAAAAATCAGTATCAATAAACAAGATATTATTTTACTTTTTTTCATATTATTACCTACTTTATCTCCTATTTAAATAATTCGGTTACCAAGAACCGCCTCCGCCTCCGCCAACACCGTTACCAGTTGTGCCTTCATTTTTATTATTATTTGTTACGTTATTTTCAATTTCAACATTATCGCTTTGATTCAATTCTGGTAACCCCTCTGTATCACAACCACTTGGATCAAATATACATTTTGTACATGTAATATATTCATTAAATTTAGTATCACCTATTGATGGACTAAGAACATCTAAAATAGCAGATACAATTGTTGGAATAAGAAAAATTATAATACCAGCAATTAGTCTTCTAATAAATGATTTTGTAGAAACACTAATAGCTTTCTCATCATTTGACATTATTGCTCTAAAAAAATCTATTGATGCTAAAATAATAATACATAATGGTGCTATTATCTTGATAGTTGTTATAATATAACCAATTACTTTAAATGCTCTAACTGAATCTGCATTACAAAAATAAAACTCTTCAACTGCATTAACATTAGTTATAGTAGTAAACATCATTAGTGCACCAAGAATTACATATATAAAATGTCTTTTTTTCATAACTAACCTCTCATTAATTATAACATGAAAAAAAGCAATATAAAAGATTTATGCATTAAAAAAATCACAATTTTGTGATTTTTTTATATGTTCTTTTGCTATTTTATACCATCAGATTGCTTAACATTTGCAACAGAACTTTTGCAATCGCTACCTGTAACATTTGTTACACATTTAACGCAAACATTATAATCGGCTTTTTCTGTGTCTCCCATAACTTCTAGTACTGAGAATACTGCATTAACAATTGTTGGAATAAAGAAAATAACAACTGCAGCAATAAATCTCTTAATTAATATATTAGTTGAAGATTTAATAGCTTTTTCATCACTTGATATAACAGCTTTTCCTAAATCAATCATTCCTAATACAATTAATAATAAAGGAATTACTATTTTAATAATTAAGACAAAATAACCTACTACAGACCAAATATTTGCTGTATTAGAACAAAAACCAATTCCTGCTAAAGTTAACATATAAAACCTCTCCTTTTCTTAATTAAATTTTATCTAATAAATAATAAAGTGTCAAGTTTTTTAAATATATTTAACATAAACTTAACCAAATATATTAAAAATATTACCACCCTTATTATTATTTCCCATTCTTGAAAAACCTAATGCAATCAAGAAATCATTTATTTTTTTGTTATAATCTAGTTTTTCATCTAAACATGGTAGATTAAAAAACACTTTACTACCACTTTCTCTTTCAAAATCACTTACATCATCTTCATCTAATACACTCTTATTTAAGACTATTTTTTTACCATATAACTTATCAAATATTCGATCATCTGACCTTATTAATTTATTTAATTTTATGATAAAAGTTTCAATTAAATAGATGATTTCATGGCATAAAGTTTCTTGACCATCGTTTAAATCAACCAATATAACTTCATAATCACTATAATTTTGGATAATAACTGGTGCATTCATAAAATCAACACTTTCAAGACCAGGTTCATTAAAATAATCAAAATCATTATTATTAATTTCAATTGCTTTCACTTTGTAATTTGCTTCTAATTGCTTTTTTAACATATAAACAAGTGTAGTAGCACCAGCATGATCCGTTACATTTTTAAAGCCTATTATCCTTTGTTCAAGTTTTAGATCAAAGTTTTTTTCTTCAGATTTTAATTCTTCCTCAGTAAAACCATTTAAATTTTGATATCTAGCAACATCTTTATAAGAATTAGGATTTGTTATTAAAAATTTAATTGCATCAACATTTCTTGTAAAATTATAAATTCCCATCGAAACTAATTGTGATAAATAACTTGCTGAATTAACTTTTGCTGAATCATCCAAAAGTAATATAATTTTACTCATATCAAAATTTAAAGATAATTGTCTAATAACATTAATATCTTCATAATTTTGAATAGCAGTTATATCTATTATCATTTTATTATAATAGAAATTAGAAAATTGATTTATTAAATCTTGAGGTGTAAATACGCCATTTATTGTCTTTAATACATCAATATTTAAAGTACCTAATAAAGCTTGATACTTATTTGAAACAATTATATTCATAATTCACTTCCTATCCATTGTTAATTGATTTAGTTTGACCATTTATTTTAAATATGAATAAATCACCAACAAATGGTAAATTAAATTTATAAAACAAGGTTATATTATATGTTTTTTTATTAATATTATTATTCCTCATTAAATTTTCTTTATAACAATAATAATATGTTTTTCCAGATTGAACATTAGTGGATTTACTCTCATAATTATCTATTCCCATGTAGTCATCAAAACATTCTCCAGATGTTCTATAGCCATTAGCATCTAAATAATTATTTATTACGGATAAAGAAGTATCATTGATTCCTTCATATTTTTCAATAATGCTTAATACTTCGTTTTTCATTTTAAAAACTTTATTATATGATATAGCAAGCGCTAAAAATGCAGAAAATAATAGTGTAAATACTATTACTAATTTAATTACAAATGTGTTTCCTATAGTTTCTTTCATTATTTACCTCTAACTATAAAGTATCTTAGTTGAACTATTAACTTGTAATTTAAAAGCATCTTGTATAACCGGAGCATCTATTTGATAAAATAGAATTATATCAAAATAATACATATTAGGTAAATCATCATTTATATAAGAACAATCACCATTACATATTTTATTCAAATCTTTAGTATAACTCTCAGCAACATTAACACTTCTAATACAAATTGAAGCATCTTTTCCAGAAGTAACATTACCATTTCTCGTATAGCCAACAAAATCACTAGGACATTGATTAGTAATTCGATAACCTGACTCAGTAATATATGCTGTAATATCGTCAACTAATGCCGTAGTAATATTACCGTTATCATCATAAGCTTTAGGACTATTTTGAATCATATCTAATATTTCATCTTTTACAGCAAAAGCTTTTGAATGATTAATAGTAATACACATGACGCCAGTAAACAATAGTAAAAATACAATTGTTATTTGAAATAATGCTGTTCCTCCTATAGATTCTTTCATATTTACCTCTTATCCTTTATAAATACACTCAAATTCATTTTTTCCATCTTTGGACTTACACGTAACCGTTTTACAGCCATCCGGATCATTACATTGCTCACAAATAGCATTGTCACACGATGTTTTACTTTCAAAGTTATTTTTAATTAGTGGCCATAAGGTATAGTAAAAAAAAGCTATCAGAATACTAATAGACAATACTACTATAATGGTATTTTGTAATTCTCCGGTAGCTTCTTTCATACTTTCTATTCCCTATTATTCGTTATCATCATCTAAACAAACTTTTGATTTGTTGCCTACAGTACATGTTCCTCCAGAACATGATATACCATTTTCTGTATCAGTATAATCATTATTTCCAGCAGCATTACATGCAGTAGTTAATTGTAAATTTGTTTGAATAGTTGGCCATACAAATGCATAGAAAAATGCTGCAACAGCTGCTATTGCAACTACTGTTATAACTGTCATATTTAATTCACCAGTCGCTTCTTTCATATTTAAAACATTCCTCCTTTATTATATAAATTATTATAACTAATTTTTTAATAAATATCAATTAGTTATGCAAAGTTTTATTATTTCTTTATTAATCTTCTCGTATATTCTTCTTTAATTAATGGTTTGCCATGAATATACTTATTTTTAAATTCTTCTTCAAAATAACCTAATAACCTATTTATTTCAAGAATATTTTGCATATCTAAATAACCTTTTATATTCATATCTAACATTTCACTGGATATTTTATAAAAAAGTTCTAAATTATAATGTTCAATTAAATGCAAATAATTGTGAGGAATTCTATATATAATTGCGCCATTTTCAATTGTTCTTTTGCCCTTTTCCCTTTTAGGAATAATTAAATGGTGATATGTTAAGACATCTTTTTTATCTTGTTGAGAATACCCCATAAAATCATAACCTAATTCTTTAATACAATACATTTTTATCATTAATTCATTTATTTCGTACATCTTTTCACCTTCAAAATTTTTATAATTTAATTCTTCTAATTCGAGCTGAATCTAAATCAATTTTATTTTGATTCAACGCTAAAATCATATTAGAATTATCCTCATACATATTCTTTTTTGTATATCTTTCAACTGTCAAAACTTCTTTTTCAATTAAAGGTAAAATCATTTCATTATATATTTCTTTAATACTTTTTTTATCATTTAAATAATTATAATATGTTGCAAAATCACTAACAGTTTTTAAACCATTCATAGAAAGAAAATATAATAGTGTTTGATAGTCTATACTATTTAATTTACTTGAAGTGTTGCTAGCAACGCTTTCCATGATATATTCTTTTTCGAGTTCTAATTTTACTGTTTCTAACATGTAATTAAGAAATTTTGTTAAATCTTTTCTTCCTTTACATTCTCTAATTAAAGCATCATATTTGCTTCCTCTAATACCTCTATTAAAAATAATATATGGATAAGCTTTTTTATTAATTAATTCCCATAAAGAAATAGTTCTTGAAGTTCTTCCATTAACATCATAATATGGATGAATATAAACTAAATAAAAATGCATTATTTGTGATTTAAGATAATTTTCCGTAATTGAATTGTTAAATTCAGAATTATTTATAAATTCAAAGTATTTTTCAATTAAAAATTGAATATTATCTGAATTTACTCCCTCTTCTAATTCCATATCTAAACGGCCATTTTTTAAAATATATACTTTATCCAAACGATAATATTTGCCCATTCTTGCTAATTCATTTGGTGTTAATAAATCTTTACTTAAAATATTATAAACATTCTTTAAACTTTCTTCATTAATACGGCGATGTTTTAATATGTATTGATAACCACGATAGAGATTTAATATTCTCTTTTTTTGATTTTCATCTTTAATTTGTGATGTTTTCCTATTTATAACACTTTCTATTATAGCTAAATCATCACCATATCCTTCAACTAAATTATTAGCTTGTAATTCATGCGAAAACAATACTTTTTTTACAAAATCTAAATTATTTATATTTTTGAATATTTCTAAAAATTCTTCTAATTCATCTATATTAGTGCTTAAAAGATCATCTCGATAATAAAAATGTTGTCCTTCTTCTGTTGTTAAATTTAATTTTTTATATGAATTCATAATACCATTCCCCTGATATATTTATTTTAATATAGATTAATTTAGATGTCAAAAAAACATCATATTATAAATGATGCTTATTTCTTGATTATAATCATATTAATTTCTTTATTTTCCTTGGCACATAATTCTTGAGTTAGATAAGTTATATTATAATTCTTATAGTCCTCTTCTACTTTATAAACATGACATTCTTCTTTTGTTTCTTCAACAATTTCTTTATTTAACAATTCTAAATTACTACCAACTGCTATGTCATTAAATGAATTTGAATTGTTACCAGTAAGCAAAACAATTGTTAATAATTGTTTATCATTAAATTCATAACATCTTTTTAATTCATGATAACAAGTAACATTAATATCATTAATTATATTTTCATAGCTTGCATCACCATAATCATTATCTAATTCTTCTTTAGTTAATAAAAACTGTTCATTTATATTATTTTTAGTTATTGGTACATTTATTAATTCTTCTTTATTTTTATTGTTATAAAGTAAGTAACCAAGAAAAGCTACTAAAATTATAACTATAATTGGTACCAGTTTATCAAATAATTTCATAATAATTTAAAAAAGGTAAATAAATACCTTATTTATCTTCCTTTTTAGTTGTTTTTTTAGTTGTTGTCTTTTTTTTAGGCTCTGCTTCTAATTTTGCAGCTGTTTCTTTTAATACCACAGCTGTTTTTGCTTTTACTTCTTCTGCTGCTTTTTCAACCACTGGTGTGCCTTTTTCAACTGCTAAATCAACTAATTCTTGAGCTTTAATCTTTGCTTCTTGCATTTTATCTTTAGCTAAATTAACAGCAGTTTCTTTATCTAAATCAGCAATTGTTTGTTCTAGTTCTTTAGTTTTAACTATTAAAGCATTTTTTACTTCTTCAACATCTATTTCTTTTACTTTCTCAACTAATTCTTTTGCTTTCTTGCTTAATTCTTTTCTTGTCTTCTCACCAGTTTGTGGTGCGAATAAAAGACCTAATCCAATACCTACACCTGCTCCTAATAAGAATTTACCTTTTTTACTCATTAACACTTTCCTCCATTTCTATATTCTTATTTTTATTAAATAATTTTGAAATTAAACTATCAATAAAGCCAAAAATACTATCAAATACACCAACAACTCGATCAGATGCATAAGTTAGTATATTAAATAATGGTGTTATTCTTTCAATCTTCTCATTAACATTATCTACTATTTTTTCAACTTTATTCATAGTAATTATTAATTTAAATCCTAATACAATTAAAATTATTATTAATACTATTAAAAGTATATAAATAACTATAGGTAAAAATGATAATAAAAAATCCATTTTTATTCACCATCCTCTCTTGTCTCATACATAGAATCTATTAATTCAAATAAATCATTTTCCAAAGTGTCATCTAATTCTTCTTTTGGTTTTAATTCTTCTTCATTGTCATCGTAATTGTTTAATTCTTCATTTATAGCATCTAAATTATTA
>CAZJEY010000003.1:0-22347 GCA_964545135.1 uncultured Mycoplasma sp.
CTAATAATTTAATAAAACTAGCTAATTCTTTTTTACTATTTTTTAGATCACTATTATTTAATACTTCACCACTTACCTTTAATACTAAATTCATACTTACTCCTTAATAATGTAATGGGTATTTACTAGTCAAATTTAAAACATCTTTTTCTAATTCTTTTTGAATATCTTCATTATTTATATTTTTTAGACATTTATCAATAATTCGAGCTACTTCAATAAAATCCTCTTCTTTTAGGCCTCTAGTAGTCATTGCCGCAGAACCAATTCTAATACCACTTGTCACATTAGCTTTAAGTGTTTCGTTAGGAATTGTATTTTTATTTACAGTAATATGGATTTTGTCTAAAGCAACTTCAGCTTCTAAGCCATTAATACCTATTGATAAGACATCTAATAAAATAAGGTGATTATCAGTTCCACCACTAATAACGTGATAGCCCATTTTAATAAACTCATCACTCATAGCTTTAATATTTTTTAAAACTTGTAATTGATAATCTTTAAATTCTGGCTGTAATGCTTCATAAAAACATTGGGCTTTTGCTGCAATTACATGCATTAAAGGACCACCTTGCAATCCTGGAAAAATGGTTTTATCAATTTTTTTACTTATTTCTTCATCATTTGTTAATATTAATCCACCTCTTGGACCTCTTAACGTTTTATGTGTTGTACTGGTTACTACATCCGCATATTCGATAGGAGAAGGATGTAATCCTGTGGCAACTAATCCAGCAATATGAGCCATATCTACCATCATGATAGCTCCGCACTTATCACATATTTCTCTAATTTTGGCAAAATCAATTATTCGCGAATATGCACTTGCCCCAGCAATAATCATTTTTGGTTTTTCTTTAATAGCAAGCTTTTCAAATTCTTCATAATCAATCATTTCGGTTTCTTTATTGACATTATAAGAAACAATATTATACTCTTTACCACTAAAGTTTAATTTATAACCATGAGTTAAATGACCACCATGATCTAAATTCATTCCCATTACTTTGTCACCATTATTTAAAAGGGCTTTATAAACAGCCATATTAGCACTTGAACCACTATGAGGCTGAACATTAGCAAATTTAGCTCCAAATAATTTTTTAGCGTAATCAATAGCTAGACTTTCAAATATATCAATATATTCACAGCCACCATAATATCTTTTATTTGGATAACCTTCGGCATATTTATTAGTTAGAATACTCCCTTGTAATTCTAATACACTTTTAGAAACATAATTTTCAGACGCAATTAATTCAATATTATTTTCTTGTCTTTTTCTTTCTTTATTTAAAGCATCTTGTAATAATTTATCCATTATTTATCCCTCACACTTTCATAAATATTATTTATAACCATCGCAATTGTCATTGGACCAACTCCTCCTGGAACAGGAGTAATATAGGAAGCTTTTGGGGCCACCATGTCAAAATTTACATCACCACATACTTTATTATTAATTCGACATATTCCAACGTCTATGACCACTGCACCTTCTTTTATCATATCCTGCGTTATAAAATTGGGCTTTCCAACCGCAGTAATTAAAATATCAGCATCTTTTGTATATTTATATAAATCATTAGTCTTAGAATGACACATAGTTACCGTAGCATCTTTATTAACCAAAAGATGAAAAAGTGGCTTTCCAACGATATTACTACGATTAATTATTACTACATGCTTACCACTTACATCAATATTATAATATTCTAATAATTTAATAATACCTAGAGGTGTACAGCTTACAAATCCAGACTTATTTAATACCAAATTACCTATAGATTGATTAGAGAAACCATCAATATCCTTTTGGGGTAAAATCTTATTAAAACAATTATTTATATTAATTTGACTTGGAACGGGGCTTTGCAGTAATATGCCACAAATATCATTATTGTTATTTAATTCATCAATAAGACCAATTAGATTCTTTTCTGATGTATTTTCATCTAAATGATAAAGAATAGCATTTATGCCTACGCTTTCACATTTTTTTATTTTATTTTTTACATAAATGTTACTACTAGCGTCATTACCTACCCAAATAATTGCAAAATTTATCTTTTTATTTAAAGCATTTATTTTTTCTTTTAGTTCATCAATTATTTCATTACTAACTTTTTTACCATCAAGTATCATACTAACCCCCTTCTTTCCACAACACTATAAGATTTTTCTGTAGCTACACGACCACTTCTTGTCCTTTTAACAAAACCTTCTTGCAATAAATAAGGCTCTATAACATCTTCTAAGGTACTTACCTCTTCCCCAATGCTAGTTGCAAGTGTCTCAACGCCGACAGGTCCACCATTAAATTTATTTATTAAACTATCTAAGTATTCAATATCAATAGAATCAAGACCATAATTATTAACTTTAAGGCGATTTAAAGCTTTATCTGTTATTTCTTTAGTAATTAAGCCATCTCCTTCTACTAAAGCAAAATCTCTAACTCTTCTGAATAATCGATTAGCTATTCGTGGCGTTTTTCGACTTCTTTTTGCAATTTCCCAAGATGCTTCTTTCGTAATATTCATATCTAAAACATAACTTGTACGATTGATAATATCATTTAATTCATTTTCTGTATAATACTCTAATTTACAAACAATGCCAAATCGATCTCTTAATGGACTTGATAGATTCCCTGCCTTAGTTGTAGCGCCAACTAGAGTAAATGGTGGTAAATCAATTTTAATACTTTTATTTTTTCCATCACTACCAATAATTAAATCAATCTCAAAATCTTCCATTGCTGGATATAATATTTCTTCTATATAAGATGGCATACGATGAATTTCATCTATAAAAAGCACATCTCCAGGCTCTAAAGTTGATAAAATGGCTGCTAAATCGCCACTTTTTTCAATACTAGGTCCACTAGCTGTCTTAATATTTGTGCCAAGTTCATTAGCAATAATATGAGCAAGTGTTGTTTTGCCAAGTCCTGGTGGACCATAAAGTAACACATGATCAAGAGGTTCATTACGCATTTTAGCTGCTTTAACAAAGACTCTTATGTTTTCTTTTATTTCACTTTGGCCAACATATTCATCTAGATACTGAGGTCTTATGTTTTTTTCAAACATATCTTCTTTTTTTTCATTGCTATCTATTATTCTGTCCATTTTATTCCTCCTATTTTAATAATAATTTTAAAGCTTCTTTTACTTGACTTTCAATTGGTTTGCTCTTATCTATATTTGGAATTATCTTCTTAATTTCATTTCTTTTATAACCTAAATTTTCTAAAACTTCAATTAATTCTTCAGTACTATCATCTATATATAATTCACTACTAGCTTCCATCTTTCCTTTTAAATCCAATATAATTTGTTTAGCAAGTTTTTCACCAACTTTTGGAAACTTTTTTAAATATAAAATATTTTCTTTATTAATTGCATCTATTAAACCATTTATACTACCAGTACTAAATAATCCTAAACAAATTTTAGGACCCATTCCTTTTACATTTAATAATTTTAAAAACATTTCTAATTCTTCTTTAGTAATAAACCCATACAACGAATATTCGTCTTCTCTAATGTGATTATATAAGTAAATTTTATATTCTTCTTGAAGATTATAAGAATAAGGATTAGAAACAAATATTTTATAACCTATATTTCCAACTTCAATAATTATGCTGTCACAATTTATTTCGTTAACAATCCCTTTAAAATAATTAAACATAAATATCACCATATTAATAATAACATATTTAGAAAATAAAAATAAGTATCTAGGTAATATTTGATACTTATTTTAACTATTATTATCTACATTTAAAGTAACAGCAACAGATGAAGCAAATTTTAAACCTTGAGTGGAATTATCATATTCTTCTCCACCAACACGACTAGGATCACCTTCATAATAATCTATCCATAAATAAATTTTATAAATAACACTTTGGTTACTTGATATTGTATTTAGGTCAATATTGTATAAATCTTTGACTGAATAAAGAGTATACGCTTCATCACTATTATAGTGAGTCATAGTGTATTTATATGCTACTGATGTAGTTGCAAATATTGAAACATTGCTTAAAAAGTCTGTATCGATAAGAGTAGTTTCCGCACCATCATCAATCGCCTTCAAAACTTTGATTCTAATTTTACTAGCTGGAATATAAGATGTATCATAATCTAATGCTGTTTGGTATAAATTAGCTAGCGATAAGACATATGGAATATTCCCAGTAGTACAATTGTTAGTCATGTTTATCGTAATTGGGGTAAAGTTTAATAAAGCATAATTATCAGTAACTGGATAATTTTTATTTAATGAAACTACTCCTGTTTCATTCATACTAACGTCTAAGCAATCAAAATTTCCATCAATAGTAGTTGTCGTTGTATCATTTATGCTGTCAACATAGAATTTGGCATATGAAAACAAAAGAATAACTAATGAGATAATTAAAATTAAAATTATTAGTAATATAATATCAATCTTATCAAATTTTTGCTTTTTTTTCTTAACTTTCATAATTAGCCAACTTTCTTTTACTCTAACTTAATTATACCCAATTATCTAAAAATTTCAATAATTAATTTAATTATTCTTTAAATTCAAACTTATAATCTAATATTTGAATTTCATCGCCTCTTTGTGCACCAAGACGAGTAAGTTCATCTTCTACTCCCATTCCTCTTAGTTTACGAGCAAATCTAATGACTGCTTCATCCTCATTAAACCTTGTCATTTTTAAAAGTTTCTCAATTTCTTCGCCAGTAATTACCCATACATTATCTATCTTTTCAATTTTATAAGGTTTGTCATTTTTAAATTTGAATATCATATGACTTTCAAACTCTTCCTCGTTATATAAAGCATTTTGTTCTAAATTATCCAATGTATCAGCAACGTAAGTCATTAATTCATCAATTCCATCATTAGTTATTGCACTTATCGCAAATACTTCCTTATCAGGAAATTTTTCTTTAAATAATTGTAAATTATCTGTAAATCCAGGTAAGTCTTTTTTATTTGCAACAATAATTTCCTTTTTATTTTGCAATTTATCACTATAACTATCTAATTCTTCTCTTATAATTTTATAATCATCAATAGGATTTCTTCCTTCACTACCACTCATATCAATTATATGTAAAAGAATTTTAGTTCGCATAGCATGTTTTAAAAATTTATCACCAAGTCCTATTCCACTACTTGCTCCTTTAATTAATCCTGGTAAATCTGCCATGACAAATTGTCTTTTATCTTTTAAGTAAACTACTCCTAAATTTGGTGAAAGTGTTGTAAAATGATATGCAGCAATTTTTGGCTTGGAAGCAGTTATTTGACTAATTAATGTACTTTTACCAACTGAAGGCATTCCCACTAAACCAACATCAGCAAGCATTTTTAGTTCTAACTTAATAAGTCTTTCTTCTCCAGGTTCACCCTTTTCACTAAATTTTGGTGCAGGATTATCGTGTGTAGCAAAAGCCTTATTACCGCGACCTCCTCTACCTCCTTTACAAACCACATATGAATCATCTTCATCTATTAAATCTGCTAAAACAAGATTTGTATCTAAATCAATAATAGTTGTTCCTGCAGGCACTTTAATTATTTTATCAATAGCATTTGCCCCAAATTGGTTTGATCCTTTACCATTTGTGCCTTTATCACCTTTAATAGTTTTTAAATATCTTAAATCAATTAACGTTTTTAGACTTCTGTCTACCTCAAAAATTATATTAGAACCTCTGCCCCCATTACCACCATTCGGTCCACCCATAGGAACATACTTTTCTCGACGAAATGACGTGCAACCATCGCCACCATCACCCGCAATAACGTTTAAAGTAATTTCATCAATAAACATAATTCATCACCAAAACAATTATAACAAAACCTCTTTAAATTAACAATTCCTAGTTGTAATTATCTTAAATTTTTGCTATAATCAAAAACGTAGAGTTTTTGTCTCCTTAGCTCAGTTGGTAGAGCAACTGACTCTTAATCAGTGGGTCTAGGGTTCGAATCCCTAAGGGGACACCAATTTAGTGAATTACTGAATCATTTCAGTTAAAAAAGTGCTTAAATAAGCACTTTTTTTATAAACTAGAATCATCTAATATAATAGAATTCTTAAAAGCTTCTATTATTGTATTGCTATTTTGATAACCTACAATAGTGTCTTTTAAACCATTATTATAAATTCTTAATATTGGAATACTTGGTTCTAAATTCATTTCTCTAAACAATTCATTTTGTTCTTCTTCAGTTAGTAAAGTAAATTCCAAATGATAAACATTTTTTAATTGATATTTTTCTACAATATCCTCTAAAACTTCATCTAATTTTTCACAATAAGGACACGAATCACTACCAATGAAAATAACAAATTTACCATTTTCCTTGATTAACTCTTTATATTGAGTATAACCAATTTCAATAAAATCGTCAGTTAGGTTGTTGTCATTATTATTATAATCATCTGTTGTATTATCTTCATAGTAATCATAATAATTAACATATTCTATGTAAATATTATCGTCGCTAACATTTTTATAAAAATAATTCTTTTCAGTTGAACAATTGTCATAACATAAATAGTCTTTTTTATTAAAAATATCTACATCGTATTCTTGGCTATAATAATCAAATTCTGCTTCAATACGATCAAAATCATAAGTATAAGTTCCTCTAGCATAAATTTCACTATAAGCACAATCCCCTTTAGTAACTTTGGAAGTATACTTAATAGAATCTACATCATCTATTACGATTCTGCTCTCTACACGGCAGATAAACTTATTTGGATCACTTTTTTCATAATAATCAGTAACTTGTGTCCACGTTCCATAATATGAATTATTATCAACAACAATATAAGTTATAAAACCAATTAAGGCAACTATTACTAACAAAAATAATGCTGAAATCAAAATTATTAGCCAAAGAAACTTGTTTTTTTTATATCCACAATGAACACATTTTTTTGCTTTATCGCTTATTTCTCCTCCACATTTTTTACATTTCATTAACGCCATACTATCATCCTCTACTTCTAAATTTATTCTTATATTGAAATTATAACATAATTTTAGAAAAAATCTTACATATTTTTTATTTTTTTGAAAAGTTTTTGTAAAAATTTAAAATTTCTCTTGAATTATTTGATATTTTCATATATAATGGACTAGTCATGACTTGATGGGCTTGTAGCTCAGCTGGTTAGAGCGCACGCCTGATAAGCGTGAGGTCGGAGGTTCAAGTCCCCCCAGGCCCACCATTTAAGTTAATGGCCCGTTGGTGAAGTGGTTTAACACACATGCCTTTCACGCATGCATTCATGGGTTCAAATCCCGTACGGGTCACCAAAATTGAAATTAATCTCTTAATTGAGATCTAAAAAACGACTATCCTTGAAATAGTCGTTTTTATTTATTATTAAATTATCTGAAGCCGCCGCCTCCACCACCGAAGGAGCCACCGCCACCGCCGCCAAATGAAGAACCACCTCCACCAGAGCTATAATTTTCAGC
Organism: uncultured Mycoplasma sp.; assembly: GCA_964545135.1. Taxonomy (GTDB): domain Bacteria; phylum Bacillota_I; class Bacilli_A; order RF39; family UBA660; genus SIG200. Next base: position 7,515 of record CAZJEY010000003.1, read on the forward strand.
ACGAGATTTAGCAGCACTGGCACTTTTTAAACCATCATTACTTATTGCATAGATAAATATAAAATCATTCATATAATCATCAGGAATAACATCAGGATATAGTTTTTTAAATTGTTTTGCTACAGTTGAAGCCATACCCAATATTTGAGCAAAAATTAAATAATCCTTCCATACTTTTACCTCTATTGCTTCTTTTTCATCTATTAATGTAAATTCTCTAAAAAATAATTTTAATCCTTTTAATTTTATCGCTTCTTCTTTAACTTTTGACTTGGCTACATAACGAAATTTATTAGGTTTATATTCTAACTTATCAATATAACCTTCTTTAACTAATTCCAAAACTTCTGCATCTATCGCATCACTAAACCAATTTAAAATTGTATTGTAATTACTACTACACCAATTTTTGAATTCATTCTTTTCTAATATGCCATCAACGCTTGCTTGCTCCATATAATTATATAATTTCTTTTCAATATCTAGGCATTTATAATCATCTATACCATTAAATTTTATCGAAACATCTTCTTTTTTATCAGCACTTTTGATAGTTTCTACTACTCCATCTTTTAACCATTTTAACAATACAGCGCCTAAAAAATCAGTTTGTTTTTTATATAAATTGTAATTAGCTGCTACAAAGTAAGCTTTGTAAATATTATTGCTACATGGAATACTATGAAATGGCAAAACTTCTTTTCCTAATTTTTTATCTTCTTTATTAAAATGAACCTTTATTTTTCCACCCCTATTATTATTCGTAAATATAATTGCGATAATAAATGGAACAAATACAATTCCAAAAGAAAATATAAAAAATATAATATTCATTAATTTATCCCAAAAAGATGTTTGACTAGAAAATGAACCTTTACTAGCCATATCAACATAATATTGACTATCATTATTATAATTAACGCTCGTATTAAACGTACCTTTTGGAAATCTTGCTAAAAGCACAACATATTCATTATCCTTTAAAGCATTATCACTGGTCATTTCAATATAACCATCATATATGTAAGCATAACCATTTAAATAACCATATCCCCATACTTCATCAGTATCACTATATTTGAAATCACTATATACTTTTATATAGAAATTTTCTGGTTTATCGCCTAATTCTTTTGGTATTAATTCCCAATATATTATATCGCCATCAGTAGCACCAATAACGAAATTAGAAATTTCATAACTCAGTTCATAAGTGTTAGTACCATACTCACTAATACCAAAACATAATTCAACGCCTTTGCTGACAGTATTAATACCACATTTATATTTTTTACTTTCAAATGAAGCATTAATATCCCAATTATTTAGATAAGTAAAATTTTTATTATTCATTTTAACATTAAAATTACTTATAGAAGATTGTCCTAAATTATAAATTTGCTTGTAACCTTCTGTACCATCAGTAACATTTGCAACCCATGTTTCTTTAACATAAGCATTACCATCATTATCAATAAAAATATCCAATTTGATATCCTTTATATCAAATGCAAAAACATATGGCATAAATAAAAATAAACATATAATAGTAAAAATAATCTTTTTCATAATCTACCTCTTTAAAAAAGCATTATCGATATAATGCTTTAAAATTTAACTTTAACATTTGCTTTTTCATCTTCATTAATTTTAAAGAATTCGGCTTCTTTAAAATTAAATGCATTTGCTATTATATTAGTTGGAAACATTTGAATTTTATCATTATATATACGTACAGTTTCATTATAGAAACTTCGCTTATAAGCAATTTGTTCTTCAATACTAGATAATTGATTTTGCAAATCTAAAAAATTAGTATTGGCTTTTAAATCTGGATAACTTTCAGCAAGAGCAAATAACTTAGTTATTGCATTAGTAAGTTGATTGTTTGCCTCTAATTCTTTTCCTAAATCACCTTCAGCATTATTAAAATTATTTCTAGCATTAATAACATCTTCTAATGTTTCTTTTTCATGTTTAGCATAACCCTTAACAGTTTCTACTAAATTTGGTATTAAATCAAATCTCCTTTTTAACTCAATATCAATTTGACTAGCTTGATCTTTAACCTTATTTCTTCTTCCTACTAATTGATTATATACTGCGATAACATAAATAACCAATAAAATAATAATTCCACCTATAATATAAAATATCATTACATACCTTCTTTCTTATTATTATAATACCATAATAATTATATTTAGACAAATAAAAACATATGATTTAGCATGAAAAAATTTATTATAGGATTTTTTGTAGGCGTTGTATCATTAATTCCGGGCATAAGTGGTGGAACTATACTTTTTATTACTAAAGAATTTGAAAATTTTACTAGTTCTTTGATTAGTAAAAAAGATAAAAAAATAGTCAAATACTTATTAGTATTCATAAGTGGTATTATTTCTGGTGCCTTAATTTGTGCCAAAATAATCGAATTATTATTTAAAATCATTCCTTATGATTTATTATTTATTTTTAGTATCCTCTTACTAGTAAGCATTTTTTCTCTGTATAATGAAGAAAAAAATAATGTTAAATTCAAATGGTTATTAACAGGTTCAATAATAATCCTGTTATTAGCAACACTTACTCCTGAAACTCCTTATACATACGAGTTTCTTCCTAAAATAACTATTCTTTTTTTATTATTTTTTTCTTTTTGCGGATTGCTAGATGGTTTTATAACGATATTACCTGGTATAAGCGGTTCGATGGTTATGATGATTTTAGGACCTTATTACTTATATAAATCTTTTCTTGCTAAAATAAATTTAATATACGTTTTACCATTAAGTCTATATTTAATTGGCGACCTACTAGGAATATATTTAGGTAGTTTATTTGCTAATAAAATGCTAAGTAAACATCGTAATGAATTTATATCCACATTATTAGGGATGATGTTTACTAGTACTATTATATTATTTCCGATTTATCATTTAGATAAGTTACATTACAGCATTATTTTTATCACAATATTATTAATAATAACAAAAAAGATGTTAATAGGCAAAAATTAGTTATTAACATCTTTTTTGAATTCATTTTCTAATTTATGGTAATCTATTTTACCAATCATTGTTTTGGGAAGCTCATCACGAAAATAATATTCTTTAGGAATCATATAGTAACTTAAATTCTTTTTAGCATAATCCATTATATTTTTTTTAGCAGTATAACTATTTTTATAATCATCTTCTAAAACTATATATATAATAGGTATTTGTTTTTTATAAGGATGATCTTTACCAATCACACAACAATCTTTTACATATTTATTTTTTTTTATAACATCTTCAATATGAGTTGGATAAATATTATATCCACTCGAGATAATTATTCTTTTTAATCTTCCTGAATAAAACAATACTCCATCATCATCAATATAACCTAAATCACCAGTTTTAATAAATTTTTTATCATTAATTATTTCAAAATCTTTACCATCGCTATTTACATAGCCGATCATTAAAGCGTGAGAAAAACAATATATTTCACCTTCCTTATTAGGAGGCAAAATCTTCTTGGTTTTAGGATCAACGATAATAATTTCATTGCCGGGAAGTGGTGATCCACAACTACCTAATTTATCACTACCTTTAGCTCCAAAGGTCACGGGGCCACTAGTTTCAGTCATACCATATCCTTGAGCAATAGTAACATCGGCAAAATGGTCTTTTAAAAATTTATTAATTATTTCATTTTTAGTAGGGTTAAGTGTATCTCCGCCACTTATGACATACTTTAAGCAACTTAAATCAACCATATCCATATGTTCATTTTTAAGCATCGCTTCAAAAAGGGTTGGCACACCAGCTATTACGGTTGGTTGATATTTTAGCAATAGTTTATCAAACCTCTTTGCGTCAAATTGAGGAACTAAAATACAAGTCATACCAAATGTTAATGGTGCATAAACACAGACCATTAATCCAAAGCAATGAAATAAAGGCAATATGCATAAAATATTATCCCCCACTTCTAGGCGATCAAAAGTAATAATACCTTGGGTAGATATAGCAATAAAATCATAATTACTTAGCATAATACTTTTAGGTTTTCCCGTAGTTCCCCCACTATGTAAGATACATGCTAAATCAGCACCTTTTTTTTCTATATAAGTATCTTTTTTATAATCATTTGCAAATTGTAAAAAATCTTTCCAAAATATATAAAACTTATCGTTTTTCTTAACTTTTTTACCTTCTTTTAAATTATATCCAATATTTAAAAGAAGAGGCATAGAATCAGAAGCATTGATAATAACTATATCATTAACATTTAATTCGTTTTTAATGTTTTTTACTTTTTCATAACAGACATTAATAATAAATAACATCTTACTATTAGATTCATTCACATAGTTTTTAATTTCAACTTCACTAGAAAGCGGATGAATCAAATCAAAAACCGCTCCTATTTTATTAGCAGCAAGCATTAAAATAACTGCCTCTGGAGTATTAGGCATACAAATGGTTATAACATCATTTTCTTTTATTCCTTTTGCCTTTAATGCTTTAGAACACTTTTCTACATACAATAATAAATTTTTAAATGTAACTTTTTTATTAAAATAATCTAAAGCATATTCATCTATAAAATTTTTAACTTTTTTTTCTAAAAAATCATACATCGAAGTATCTTGTAACTTAATATCTAATTCTTTATCAGTATAATATTTACTCATAGTCATCTCCCATAATTTCATTATATTTATCTTTGTACAAAATATTTATATCAACATCACCATTTATACCATCAATTCTACCTAAATTAGTCATTTGCCATAAAAAATATTCTCCTTGATAAGTTGTATAATCGGTATAATGAGCTAACCATACCGGATTTTTTTCCTTGTTTACCCATATATTTTCTAAATAAAATTTAGAACTATATAGCATCGTTTTATATTTATATTTAGCTAAATATTGATTAAATACATCATATATTTCATTAATATCATGAAAACTCATTTGATATTTATGCCAATTTGACCAATTTTCCCAATCAAAAGCAATTGGAAAATCTAACTCTTTATTTTTTAAATTTTCAACTAACCATTTAACTTGCTTGGCAATATCTTTTTTATCATTTACTGATGTATAAACATAAACACCAACTTTTAAACCATTTTGACTAGCATCTTGATAATTTTTTTCAAAATTAGCATCCAAACTTATTTCTTTATCATAATCGGATTGAATAGCCATTCTCATAATAACAAATTCACAACCAGCATCTCTTACTTTTTTAAAATCTATTTCACTTTGCCATCTTGAAACATCAATACCAATTGCTGTATTATCATTCTTGTATTTTTTTATTACTTCCGAAAAATCTACGTTTGTTTTTACTTTTTTATTTTGAGAATACTCTTCAATTACTGTTAATTTTAATGGCGCGGATGTAATATTATTAGATGAATCAGTTAGAATTATTTCTAAATCATATACTCCCTTTTTAGTTATATCATATATACCATTTATTTCACATTTAACAACTTTATCATAATTATCCCCATAAAATACTTTTTGGCAAAAATCAACATCTTCATTTATTAATGTAGTTCTATTTGTACCAGAAATAACTCTCGGAGGAATATTATCAATTACATTTAATTCATAATGTGTTACATATTTTTTCTTTTTATAATTATAATAAACTTTTACTTCTGTTTTACCTATCTTATTTGTATTAATTTTAGTTTCTAAATTAGTAATTTCTACATTACTTTTTTTAATAATATCTGATACATAAACATCATCATAAACTAATACATCTTCAATATTATATGTAATACTTACATCTTTAGGCATTTTTTCTATTGGCTCATTACAACCACAAAGTATCAAACAACCTATAATAATTAATATTTTCTTCAATTAATTCACATCCTCGTACAATAATTATTATATAACAAGTTATAAATTTTGTATATAATGAAAAAAAGTGCCTTTTGACACTTTTTGTTGAAACTATCAATATATTATAAATATCTTTTTCATTCCATATTATTTTTGTAAGCTTACCATTTTTTTAAATCTTATGATTATCATTATAATAATCATAAGATGTATAACCTACAAACTAATTATTATGATAACTTAACTAAATACTTTTACTATTGGTCATAACTTCCCTTTTCTAATTTTAAGAATAAGCATAAAACACCATAAATACACAATTACTACTAGTATTTTTTACATATCTCTTCAAATACTTTAATACCGTCAACTGCTGACGATGTAATTCCACCAGCATATCCTGAACCTTCACCTATTGGATAAATACCTGAAATATTACTTTCTAAACAATCATTTCTTAAAATTCTAAGAGGTGAAGATGTTCTACTTTCTACACCTAAAAGCAAAGCATTTTTATCGGCAAATCCCGGTATTTTAGAATCGAAATTTATTATTCCTTTTTTCAAAGCATCATTAATATCGTTAGTAAATAAATGATTAAGATTAGCATAATCATATAAACCTTTAATTTTTGGTGCTAAATTCGTTTTATTTTTAACTTTATTTTCTAAAAAGTCACCAACTGTTTGGACAGGAATTTTTCCCTTTGCTATTAATTTTGCTTTTCTTTCTAGTTCTTCTAGGTAGTACATGCCCGCAAATAATTTATTACCATAATCACGTTCGTTAATAGAAACAACTATAGCACTATTGGCAATGCCACTATCTCTTTCATAATTACTCATTCCATTAATAACTAAGCCATCATTTGTACTACTAGCATTAACTACATATCCGCCAGGACACATGCAAAAAGAATAAATACCGCGATTTTGATAATTAAAAGTTAATTTATAACTTGCTGGCTTTAAATAGTCTTTAAAAATACCATATTGATTATTATCAATTAAATTTTGATCATGCATAATTCTAAGTCCAACCGCAAAAGGCTTATTTTCTAAATGTATTTTTTTATCATTTAGCATTTTAAAAGTATCTCTTGCACTATGTCCAATAGCAAGAATTAATACTTCTGTGTCTATTTTATCTTTATTATTTAATATTACGGACTTTATTTTTCCTTCTTCAATTACTAGATCTGTTAAACATGTTTCAAATAAAAACTCGCCACCATTTTCAATTATATTTTTACGCATGTTTTTAACTATATCTACTAATTTATTAGTTCCTAAATGAGGATTATGCAAATACATAATTTCTTCATTAGCACCATTTTCAATAAAAATTTCTAATACTTTTTTTATCCTATTATTCTTATCTTTAATCATAGTATTAAGTTTTCCATCAGAAAAAGTTCCGGCACCACCTTCACCAAACTGGACATTTGAATTAATATCCAATTTTCCCGTTTGCCAAAAATCATTTACATCTTTTATTCGTTTATCAATAGCTTTACCTCTTTCAATAATTAAAGGTTTGTAACCATACATAGCTAACATGTAAGCAGCAAATAAACCAGCTGGTCCGCTTCCAACAATAATAGGTCTATGTTTTAATGTTTTTTTACCAATTTTTTTAAACTCATAAGTATTGCTGTCAATTTTAATTATATCCTTTTTTTTCTGCCTTAGTATAATATTCTCATTTTTAATATTTAAGTCTACTTCATAAACATAATAAATCTTTTCTTTATTGCGGGCATCAATAGATTTTTTGTTAATTGTATAATTTAAGATGTCTTCTTTTTTTATATTTACTTTTTTCAATATTTTTTTCATTAATTCATCAGAAGTATCTTTTAAAATATCTATTTTTATTTGTCTTACTCTAATCATTTTTCACCTATATTTTTTCCAGCAATCATACCCGATAAAAAAGCAAAACCTAAGTTATAACCACCACAATCTCCAGCAACATCAAGAATTTCTCCACATAAGAATAAATTATCTATTATTTTTGACTCAAAATTTTCAATATTTATATTACTTAAAGATACACCTCCTAGACATATTTGAGATTTATCAAAACCTAATGGTTTTGTTATATTAAATTCTAAATCAATAATATCTTTAGCCAAGTAAGTTTTTTCTTTATAATTTAGATCATTCCAACTTAATTCATAACTCAATTTATGCTTTTTGACTAAGAAATTAACAACTTTATAATTTAAAAAGCCTTCTAATTGCAAGGTAAGATTTCGGTTATTTAAATAACAAGTTCTTTGATTAAACCATTCAATAAAATCATTAATATTATTAATACTTAGTCCTGCTAAAAGGTTTATTTTAATTTTTATTTTTTTATTTTCGTTTAACAAAAATGAAGCTCTATTACTCAAATTATATATACAAATGCCACTAAGGCCATAATCAGTAAATTGAATTTCTCCAACTTCACTTTTTATTAGTTTATCATCTGCTACAAGATCTACTTTAACTTCGCACCTAACACCACTTAATTCTTTAACATTTTCTTTGGTTTCTAGTCCTACTAAGCCAGGTAATACCGGTTTAATATTGTGACCTAAATTTTTTAAAATATCATAAAATAATCCATCAGAACCTGTTTTGGGATATGCTTTTGAACCCGTAGCAATAACAACTTTATCACACTCTATATTCCCCATGGAAGTATTAATTATAAATTTATCATTTTTTTTATTTATATCACTAACAAAAATATTTGTTTTAATTTCTACTCCTCTTAATTCAGCTTCTTTTAATAAAGCATTTTTAATACTATATGCTTGATTAGAATATGGATAATAATAACCATTTTTAATTTTAGATACAATACCTATATTATTAAAAAAGGTTAAAATATTATCTTTATTAGAATTATTAATTATATTATTCAATAAAGATAAATTATCAGAACAATAATGACTCAAATTAAATTCTTCATTAAAAAAATTACATTTGCCATTACCTGTTAAAAGTAATTTTTTTAATGGCTCATTGTTTCTTTCTAAAACTATTACTTGATTATTATTGTTACTTGCAAAAATACTACAAATAATACCCGCTGCTCCGCCACCTATAATTATAATCTTTTTCATATTCATACCTCAATTTCATATTCATTATACCAAATTATGTATAAAATTACATCTAAACTAACATAATAAAATTAGCGCAAGCATAAAAAATAATGTTACCCTTAAATATGTCAAATATTGTCGAATTTTTTGTTGACTTTTAGCGTAATTAGTGCTAGTATACAGACTTAACAAATTTAAATGTCAAATATTTTGATATTTTGGGGTTTAAAGGAAAGGAAGAAGGAAAATGAAAAAAATGAAAGCTTTTTTAGCTGCGATTACTCTTTTACTATGCGTAAGTAATGTATATGCAGAAGAAGTCGATTATGTTGCAAGCATTGGAAGTACACAATATGAAACTCTTGATGAAGCAATTGAAAATGCTTTAAATGGTGAAGAAATAGTTTTACTAAAAGATGCTTCAACAAATGGTATGTATTTAAATAAAAGCATTACTATTAATGGGAACAATAATAATGTTGTATTTAATACATATGGAATTGCCCTATGGGACAATGCTAATTTAACATTTAAAAATGTTAATATTGAAATGACAGGAATTGGATCAACTCCATATCCAGAATGGAGTTGGATGAGCATATGTGGAAGAAGCAGTGCTTCATTAAACTTAGTTAATACTACAATGGTAATGGATGGAACTAATACTGCATCTGGAACACATGCAATTTATTTTACAGGAAATAACAAACTAGAATTAACCAATTCCAAGTTAACCATTAAAAATTATAAGCAAGATGCTTTAGAATGGAATGGCGGAACTAGCGGTTATAATGTATTATTAAATAATTCAACATTTGAATCAATTAATAATCGTTCTGGAATAACAGGTACATTTAATTTTAAAGCCATAGATTCAAATGTATTTGTAAATGATAGTATTGGAAATGGTTCTAATGGTACTAACTTTGAGTTTTATAATTCAAAAGTAAAATTTAATAATAATCGTTCTCATGGATTATCTACTTCAAACTTAATTGTTGATAATTCAACTATAGAAGCAAACAAAAATGGTGGTAATGGTATTCACGTAAATGGTTTATTAAATGTAACTAATAATTCTACAATTACTATTTTGAACAATGAATGTGCAATAAGTAGCAAATGGAGTAAACCAGGATCATTATTACTTACAAGTAATAATGAACATAATATTGATAGTACTACAACATTAACTATTAAAAATAATTATGGATCTGGTATTAACTTAGTTAAAGGCTCATTATATATAGAAGATGAAGCTAACGTTACAATTACAGATAATACTGCTTATAAACTTGAATTAGGTGGTGGTATCTATTTAGCAAGTAACACTAGTGCTTACCTTGGAAATAAAGTTTCAATATATAATAACCATGCAATTACTGCTGGAGACGATATATATAGTTTAGGTAGTATTACATTCCCTAGTACTCAAGAAGACTGGAGCCTAGATAATGGTGAAAATTTCGATTTTACTGCCAAAAATGATAATAGCAAGTATTCATATAATAAAGTTGAATGCGAAGAAAAAATTGATGGCTGGTACGATGATTCAGAAGAAAATGGCCGTTGGTTAGTTCATGACGAAGATGAAACAAAATTACATTTTGTAGAATTTGAAGGTAATGAGACAAGTGAACTTTTAAGTATTAAAGCAGCTCATGCATTATATAGTAAAGTTATTGCAAAATATATTGATACTGAAGGTAATAGTTTAAATGATGATATTATTACTAGAGGAAAGTACAAAGAAGAATACAAAACTAATTTCATAGATATTGAAAACTATAAATTAGTTGAAATAAAAGGAAATCCAACTGGTACTTATGGTACTACTGATATTGAAGTAGTATATGTTTATGAATTTGTTGGTGGTATGGGTGGAGAAATAGTTGATCTACCTGTAATAAATACTGACAATAATATTCCTATCACAGGTGTTAATGATAATTATATTACAGAAACTATATTTGCTATTTCAATTGTATCTTTATTTGCAACATGCATATTAAGAAAAAAATATAATTAAAAAATCACATCACTAAGATGTGTTTTTTAATGTCTAAATTTCTTTTGCTGCAATTACTAATAACTTACCTTTATATTCACCATATATACAAGTTTGTAATATTAAGATATTATCACTTTCTAATAATTCAACATTTGTTTCATATAAAGATCTATTTTTTAATCGTTTAAAATGTTCTAACCATTCTTTATTATTAGTGTAATCAAATTGCATATGCTCTTCAGAAGAATCCTTATTTGCAATTAAGACGCTGAATATTTCATATGATCTTTTTTCATTATCAAAATATAGATTTATAATATTGTGACTTTTATAATAATCTTCTTGTATATATTTTTCTAATGATTTAAAAGGAGGATTATACTTAGTAGAATTATGACCATATATATTTAATTGCTTACTATTTTCATCATGCCTATAATCTAAAAAAGGAGTTCCTAATACACTTTTTTTCTTATTAAGAGCATGTTTTAAATAATAATCATTATCTGTATACTTAGTAAATAAAACATTTAAAGTATCTTGAATATAAATAATTCCTTTAATGTCATTATTGTTATATTCTGATCTTAATTTTTTTAACTCATCACTTACCGCAGGTGACTCAGTTAAAACGGGAATTTTAGTTTCTTTTATTTCTTCAATAGTTTTATAATAAATTACTCTTTCACGAATTAATAATAAAGCACAAGTAACTATAACAAGAATTAAAATAATAATAATTACATTCAATTTTTTCTTCATCATATATCTCTTCCTTAAGAAAATTTTATCACATAACTCGCCTATTTTGTACTCTTATTTTTAAAAATATTTAGAATAATTCCAATACTTGCCATGCTTACAAGAAGACTTGAGCCGCCATAAGAAAGAAATGGTAAAGTAACTCCCGTAACTGGTATTAAACCACTTGTCACAGCTAAATTTAGTAAAGCTTGTATAATTATTCCAATAGCAAGTCCAAAACATAAAAACTTGCCAAATAAATCTTTAGTTCCTAGCGCTATTTTAATAGCATTATAAAAAACACAAATAAACAAAGATGAAATAATTAAGACACCTAAAAAGCCAAATTCTTCACTAATGATAGAAAAAATAAAATCTGTTTGTGGTTCTGGTAAATAAAAATACTTTTGTCTAGATTGCATAAATCCCTTACCTAGAAGTCCACCAGGTCCAATAGCATATAGACTTTGTAGTATTTGATAGCCACTGCCTAATGGATCACTCCATGGGTTTAAAAATGACAATATCCTTGAAATTCTGTAAGGAGCTGCAATTATTAATCCTACTATTCCTAATAAACCTACAACACCAATTTTAACAAAAAAAGATAATTTAACACCACTTATAAGAATTAAACAAACTAAGGTTAATACGATAACCATTCCCGTACCAAAATCCGGCTCGAGCATAATTAAAATAAAAAATAAAAATATAATCCCTAAGATTGGAAATACTCCTTTTTTAATATTTTTAATACTCTTTATATTATTTGCAAGATATTTAGACACAAATATTATTAAACCTATTTTAGAAAATTCACTAGGTTGAATACCAAATCCACCTATACCAAACCAGCTCCTACTACCATTTCTAATTGTTCCAACACCAGGAATTAAAACCAATATTAATAGAATTGCACACATTAGCAATATTTTATTTGAATGACGTTCATAAATATGATAATCAATATTAGATAAAATATACATTATAATTAATCCAACAAAAAAGAATAATGATTGCATTTTCAAAAATTTGAATTGATCATGAAACTTATATTCTGCCCAAATTGCTGAAGCTGAATATATCATCATTATTCCAAATACTGTAATAGTTATTACAGCAATTAAAAGTACAACATTATTCTTGTTTTTCAAACCTATCAACCCCTGAATGATTTATTTATTATAACCAAACGCCATATGTAATAGCTGCCATAGCAAAGATTAAGCCAGCAACGTAGAACAATTTAACTATATCAGTTTCTATCCAACCTAGTTCTTCAAAATGATGATGAAGTGGTGCCTTTTTAAATACTTTTCTATTAAATTTTCTAATGGCTATTATCTGAATAAAACTAGATATTACTTCGATTAGAAATACACCACCTATTAAAGCAAGTGATAGCTCATGACGAGTTAATATAGCTATAGTTGCTAAAGCAGCACCAAGTGATAATGAACCCAAATCACCCATAAAAACCTTTGCTGGATGAGTATTAAACATTAAAAATCCTACTAAAGCTCCTGTTAAAATAAAACAGAATATAGCAATTTCTTGATATCCTTCTAACCAACCACAATTCCAAGCAATAATTCCATAAGCTAGATAACTAATAGCGGAAAGTCCACCACATAGTCCGTCTAGCCCATCAGTAATATTTACGGCATTACTAGTACCAACTAATAGTAATAATATAAATATTCCAAAAGTCCATCCTAAAGGAATACTTATATGAAGTGCAGTAAAATTAAGAGTACTAGATCCTCCACCTTTCATAAATAAGTAAAAGAATACTAAAGCAATAATCATTTGTATTAAAAATTTTGTAACAACGCTTAACCCTTTATTATTATGCTCTTTTACCTTTAAATAGTCGTCTACAAAACCTAAAAGAGCATACGAAATAAAAACAAACAAAAGTATTATTAGATTGTAACTAAAAGAAATACTATCATTTATATACAATAAAATTATCGATATTAATAGAGGAAAAATAAAAATAATTCCTCCCATAGTAGGCGTACCTTCTTTTTTTAAATGCCTTTCATTAATTTCTCGACTAATATATTGTCCAAAATTAAACTTTCTTAATAATGGTATAAATATAAGTGCACAACCAATTGCTAAAACAAAGCCCAACATCATAGCCATAGCTGCTTTTGCAAGTATCAACATAAACTTTCACCTCTTCTTAAATTATATCAATATTTATTAAGAATAATATTTTAAAATAATTGGTTTTTACATTATTTTACATTAATTAAGCATTAAATTAATAATGGTATCTTCACTTTGCATGCTTCCGCCCTCGGGAGATTGATAAATAACTTTATCACCTTTTCCCGAATAATTTATTTTAAAATCTTTAAGCATTTCTTGTGCTTCTTTTAAACTTTTACCGGTGACATTAGGTACTACATAATATTTACTATCTGTCCATATATATTCTTTTAAAATTCCTTTTTTCCGTTCTTTTATTCCTAAAATATCAATACTCGAAATCATTATATTTCTTACAATAGGCGCACTTACAGTACCACCATACTGGGGAGCATTTTTAGCATTATCTACAGCAGCATAAACAACTATTTCTGGTTCATCTGCTGGGATAAAACCAATAAATGATAGTATATAATTACCAACTATATAGTGACCGTCTTTTACCTTCTGCGCTGTTCCTGTTTTTCCACCAACACGATAGTTTTCAATATAGGCATTCCGTCCTGTGCCTAGTGCAACTACACTTTCTAAAGCATATCTTACCTGAGCACTTGTTTCTTCACTAATTATTTTTCTTTTCTTTTTTCTTTTATTTTCATATATTACACTATTTGTACTCGGATCAGTTATTCCCTTTACAACATAGGGAGTATATAGGTTTCCACCATTAACTGTTGCACTTACTGCTGTTATTTGTTGTATCGGAGTTACACTAATTCCTTGCCCAAAAGAAGTTGTGGCAAGTTCAACGTTTCCCATTTTATCAATATCAAATAGTATGCCATTACCTTCACCATTTAGATCAATTCCCGTTTTACTACCAAAGCCAAATTTTCTTATATAGTTCATAAGTGTTTCTTTACCTAATTTTTGTCCCATTACTACAAATCC
>CAZJEY010000004.1:0-5759 GCA_964545135.1 uncultured Mycoplasma sp.
GAACAACAACAACGTAACTAATGCGTATGCCGTGCGGCCAGTAGCTCTTCATTAAACTTTGGATATTATGTTTACGGATGTAAGATGGATGGTATGAAGAACAAAGAATATCCTTGAATCAAGTAGATTCTAAAATAAGAATATGGATGGAATAGTTATACGTAACTGCCTGTTGACCATATTAAATGCGTTTATTGTGAAAACCTAAGGGTTTTCGGCTCTCTGCGATTCTGGTGGGGAGTTAAAATGTTCAAAGCAATTTGAACTTTTTTCTTGTTTTTAAGTTTCTCTTAATATATAATGAAATTAGAAAGAGAGAATGTCATGAAGGATTCAAGTTTATTACCAGCTGATCGTTATAATGTAATTAATAAGACTATTTTATCTGATACTGATAAAAATATTTTATTTACTTTATATGAACCTATTATTGGTCCTTTGGCAATAAGTCTTTATTTTACTTTTTGGAATGATTTAGATATATCAAAATTATTTAGTAAAGATTTTACACATCATCATTTAATGAGCCTTTTAAAAAGTGATATTGAAAATGTTAAATTAGCGCGTGAATCCTTAGAAGCTTTCGGACTTCTTAAATCATATGTTAAAAATGGTGAAGTAAATGATTATGTTTATGAATTATATTCTCCATTAACACCTCAAGAATTTTTTAATCATCCTATACTTAGTGTAGTTTTATATAATAATGTTGGTGAAACAGAATATAAGCATTTAAAAGGATTATATAGTAAATTTAGTTATGACTTAAAAGAATATACTAATATTACTAAAAGATTAGATCAAGTATTTGATGCATCTAAATTTACTTTATCAGATAATATTAGAGAAAGAAAAACTAATAATATCTTAGTAAGTGATCGTATTGATTTTGATTTAATATTATCGAGTATACCTAAAGGTGTTATAAGTGAAAGAGCATTTACTAAAAAAATAAAAGAATTAATTAATGAACTAGCTTTTATATATGATATTGATACCCTAAAGATGATTGAATTAATAAGAAGTTGTTTAAATGAATTTGGTAATATTGATAAAGAAAACTTAAGAATAATGGCGAGAAAGACTTATCAATTTAAAACTGGTACACTTCCAACTTTAGTATATCGTACTCAACCAGATTATTTAAAAAATCCATTAGGTGACAATACTAAAAAAGGAAGAATTATTGGGGTATTTGAAAATACAACTCCTTATGATTTCTTAAAATATAAAAATCATGGTGCTAAACCAACTAGTAAAGATTTAAAATTAATTGAATCATTAATAATTGATTTAGAATTACCTCCTGCTGTAGTAAATGTTTTAATTGATTATGTATTAAGAAAAAATAATAATAAATTAGTTACTAGCTATGTTGAAACCATTGCTGGTCAATGGAAAAGAGCGGGAATAAAAACTGCTAAAGAAGCTATGGAATTTGCTGAAAAAGAACATAAAAAGTTAGCTAAAAAAGAAGAAAATAGTAAAGAAAAAGTATCAACACCTATTTGGTTTGATAAGAAGATAGAAGATAAAGAATTATCTAGTGAAGATGAAAAAGAATTAAAAGAGTTTTTGGAGGGATTTAAGTAATGGCAGTAGTAGCAAAGAATAAAAAAATTGAAAAAGAAGTTGATTCCTATAAAATTTTAGCTATGGAAGATGATTCTTTTAATGCGTTAGTAAAAAAATTAAAAATAAAAGATGATGAAATAAGAAGAAATACGTCTAGATTATATGATACTTTAGATGAGTTAGATAATTGTAAGAAATGTACTAATTTATATTGTTGTAAGAATAAAGTAAAAGGGTATGTTTATTTTCCTGAAAATAAAGAAAGTAAACTAATATTTTCTTATATTCCTTGTAAATATAAGAAAAAAGAAGTAGAAGAAATTAATAATAAAAATGATCAAGAAAGCATTTTAAATACTGCCAAAATGAAAGATATAAAAGTTACTACTAATCGTAAAGAAGTATTAAAATGGCTTAAAGAATTTTATAAGGATTATCTTCCTACTAAGTTTAAAAAGGGATTATATTTACATGGTAATTTTGGTACAGGTAAAACTTATATTTTAGCAGCGCTTATTAATGAACTTAAAAATAAATATAATATTAGAACAGAAATAATCTATTTTCCCGAATTATTACGTAATTTAAAAGAAAATTTATATTTAGTAAATGATAAATTAAATTATTTAGAAAACTTAGATATTTTATTAATAGATGATATTGGTGCTGAAAAGGTAACTGAATGGGGAAGAGATGAAATACTAGGTACAATTTTGCAAACCAGAATGAATAAAAATTTAATAACTTTTTTTACATCTAATTTAACAATAGATGAATTATTAAAGCATTTAAGTCTAACTAAAGATAAAGAAGATTTAGTAAAAGCAAAAAGAATTATTGAAAGAATAAAATATTTAACAGATGATTTAGAACTTCTTGGTAATAATTATCGTAATCTTGATTAATTTATATTTTTGTAGTATTATAAACCCCTATGAGGGGATTTTTTATGGAAAAAACTAATAAAAATAATTATGAATTATACAAAATTATTATATTAAAAGGCTTTGCTACTTTAGAAGATTTATATTATTTAAAATATAATGAGCAAGAAATAGAATTATTAATTAAAGCAAAAGTTATAATATGCAAAGAGAATAAGTATTATATAGGTAATATTAGTGAATTATATTACTATTTTGATATGCTACTTATAAAAAATGAAAATCAAGAAGCAAGAATTTTTTACAATAAAATAATTGAATTAGATCCTTTGTATAAAGTTAATTATTTCGAATTAATGAGTATTGCTTTAAGTCATAATGATTTTTATGGTTCATACAATTATTATAAGAAATTAGATAATAAAAATGATTATTTATATGATAATAATTTATATTTATATTTATTCAGTAAAATCATTAAAATGCCGAGCGAAGATATAAATTGTGTAAAAGAATTAAAATTTGAAGATATAAGCGTTAAAGATAGTGACAAAAGATTTCAAGATAGAGATATAGAAAATGATATTAGGTGGGATATTTATAGAAATAAATTTTCTTTAGCTATAAAAAAAATAAATGATAAAGCAATTTCTAATAATAAATTTAGAACTCAAGATATAGTATTAAAAGAATTATGTAATGCTGCTAATCAAGAAAAATTAAGTATTGAAAAGCAATTAAAAGAATTGATAATAGATAATAATATTACCGAAGCAATTAATTTATTAAATAGTATTAATAAGTATCGCAATCTAAATATTAATGAAAAGACTATTCAAAAATTATTATGTGTTTATTTAGATATATGTAATGGTAATATTCATGAAAAAAAAGGAAATTATGCAACTAATATATTTGATGCAATAAAGATTGAAAATTATACTTTAGCATTATCATATTCTCATAGTTTTAAAAAACAAAATCATATCGAGGAAGATACGGCTCTTATTATTTTATTATCAAAAATAGTTGCAAAATCAAAATTGCTAACAAATAATAATAACAATAAAATAAATAATAAAGAATTACCTATATATAATGATTTAATAAATATAATAAATAATATAGATCAGAATCATGATTTTCAAATTATTCATTTCGATAACGAGTGTGGTAAAGAGATAATAGATAATATTGCAAGTAATTTTACTTTTATCGAAATAAATTATTTTAATAAAGATATCATGTTGCGTTATAAAGAAATAGACATGCATGATGATTTAGATGTTCTTATAAAGAAGGCTAATAATGCTTTTTTAAGTAAAAATTACGAACTAGCAATCCAATTATATAAGCAAATAATTAGCTTAAAAGATGAGTCAAATATTGAATACTATTTAAAAATTTCTAAATGTTTTAATAAAATAGGTAAAAATGCTCAAGCAAAAAAATATTTAAAAGTAGTAAATTTAATTATGGAAGCTAACAAAGAATTAGAAAAACAAAGAATCCCGAAATAGGATTCTTTTTACTTATTAAATAATTCTATTAATTTATTAAACAATATGTATATTTTTTCAAGGTCTTCTTTATTAGTAGATTCACACCTTAAGTTAATGGTTGGTCCTGTATTACTTGCCCGCACATAAGCCCAGCCTGTTTTAAATTCTATTCGCAATCCATCTATTTCTATATATTTATATTTTTTCTTATCACAATATTTTTTTATATTATTAATTACTTCTAATTTTTTAGTATCAGTAGATGTTATCCTTTGTTCTTCTGAAGTAAAATAGCTAGGTAAAGAAGAAACTAATTCATTTAAACTTTTTTCTTCATTGGTAAGAATTTCTAAAAGTCTTAAAAAAGCATATATTGCGCTTTCAGTACTATAATAACGATCATTAAACCCAATATGACCTACATATTGAATACCAAAAGGAATATTTTCTTTATTTATTTTTTCTTGAGTATAACTGCTGCCTGTACGACAAATAATTGGGGTAGCATTTAACTTAATTATTTCATCTTTTACAATATTAGAGCATTTAGCATCATATAAGAATTTTTTATTATTTACTTCATTAACTAACTTACGAATAATTAAAATAGCATAGTGTTCAATACTAACAATTTTTCCAGTATTATCCACAATTCCTAATCGATCACCATCACCATCAAATGCAAAACCAACATCAGCATTATTTTTTATTACGGCTTCTTGTAATTCTTTTAAATTTTCGCTAACCGAAGGATCAGGATGATGATTAGGAAAACTACCATCAGATGTACCATTAATAATTATATAATTCAGATTAAATAATTTCAAAGCATCTTCTAAAATAGAAGTAACACTACCATTTGCTGGATCAAATACTATCTTTAATTCCTTTTTTCCTAAATTAATATTATTTTTTAAATAATTTAAATATTCTTGTTTTATATTTTTTTTGATAAGCCGGCCAGTTCCTTTTACAAAATTATTTTTCAAAACATAATTTTTAAAATCAATTATCATTTCGCCTCGAGCATTAGCATATGGATCAAAGGAAAATTTAAAACCATTTTCATTACTTGGATTATGACTTGCTGTTATCATTATGCCATATAAATTATTAATGTGTCTTGCAAAATAATTCATTGGCGTAGTAGTAAGTCCATAATCTATGACATTAATTCCTGTTTCTAATAGCCCTTTAATTAAATAGTCATGTAAGCTAGGTGATGATAAGCGATTATCATGACTAACAACGCAAGATAACTGACCATATTTTTCTTGTAAAATTGATCCATAGGCAAGACCAATTCTGTAAGCTACATTTTCATTAATTTCAGTAGGATATATTCCTCTTATATCATAGCTTCTAAATATTTTTTCTTCCATAGTATCACCTATTATAATAATATCATATTTATAAAAAAACTAATATAATAGTTGTTAAAAATAAAAAAATAGTTTACAATATAAATGTATTAGCGAAGTTGACTTCGCAAATACTGTTATGTATCTGCTATCTCAAAACTGAGATGGCATTTTTTATTATTTCGAAGTGAATAACCACCAGAAGTAATAAAATTATTACTTTTAAAATAACGTTATAGCTACTTAATTTCATAAAACCACCTCCTTTCTAAAGAATCAAAACCCCCTAGAAAAAAGTGGTAAATGCCAAATCAACTTCGCTTAAAAAGATATTTTAATTAATAAAATAATTTTAGCAACACTTTCGACAAAATATATCATAATAATAGTTGTTAAAAATAAAAAAATAGTTTACAATATAAATGTATTAGCAAAGT
>CAZJEY010000004.1:5859-18040 GCA_964545135.1 uncultured Mycoplasma sp.
TTATAGCTACTTAATTTCATAAAACCACCTCCTTTCTAAAGAATCAAAACCCCCTAGAAAAAAGTGGTAAATGCCAAATCAACTTTGCATAGTTGAATATCTTAAAAGATGTTTAGAATAATTACAAGTTCTTCGACAAAAGAAGTCAAAAGAAATTAAAATTATTGACTTAAAATAAAAATTAACATATAATTTATATTGTATTAATTAAAAACGTTGATAAAGGACACGTAAAATAAATGAGAATTAGAGAGATTTAGTGGGTGGTGGAAACTAAAATTTGAATTTATTTTATATCACCTTTGGAGTTGAAATAATCCGTTGATGGCGTTAACATAACAAAGATGAATAATTCATAAAATAAGGTGGTACCACGTACATTTGCGTCCTTATGCTATGAATTTTTTTATTAGAAGGAGATATTATGAAAAAATTTGAAAGTTTAAGTAATGAAAAAGTTAGCATTGTTGAAGAAAAATTAAGAGAAAGATGGCTTAAAGACAACATTTTAAATAAGTGTATTGAAAATAGAAATAACTCTCCATATTTTGTTTTCTATGATGGCCCTGCGACAGCTAATGGACATCCTGGTCTTCATCATATGATGGCCAAATTTCTAAAAGATTCTATTTGTAAATATAAAACAATGCAAGGTTATAAAGTTTTACGAAAAGTAGGTTGGGATACTCATGGCTTACCTGTAGAAATCGAAGTAGAAAAAGAGTTAGGCTTTAATAATAAAAATGATATCGAAAAGTATGGTATAGAAGCATTTAATGAAAAATGTCGTTTAAGCGCTAAGAAAAATGAAAAAACTTTTGCGGATTTAACAAATAAAATGGGCCAATTCATTGACTTAGAAAATGCTTACGTTACTTACAATAATGATTATATTGAAACAGAATGGTGGATATTAAAAAAGTTTTTTGACGAAGGATTATTTTATGAAGGAGTAAAAATATTACCATATTGTACTCGTTGTGGAACAGGACTTGCTTCTCATGAAGTTGCTCAAGGTTATAAAGAAATAGATGTTAATTCTGTCATAGTTCCAATGAAGAAAAAAGAAAGTGATGTATATTTCTTAGTTTGGACTACTACACCATGGACATTAATTGCTAATGTGGCTTTATGTGTAAATCCAGAAGCATCATATAGTTTAGTCGAAAGTGAAGGCAATAAATTTATTCTTGCAACTAACTTAGTTGAAACAGTTTTAGGCAATGAGGCTAAAATAATTGAAAACTATAAAGGTAGTGACTTAGAGTATACTGAATATGAACAATTATTACCATTTATTACCCCAAATAAAAAGGCCTTTTATATAACATGTGATGATTATGTAACCCTTGAAGATGGAACAGGAATAGTTCATATTGCTCCTGCATTTGGTGCTGATGACGCTAATGTTGCTAAAAAATATGGTTTGCCTATAGTTCAACCTGTTGGTGAAGATGGCACATATACAGAAGGTCCATGGAAAGGAATGAAAGTATTTGATGCTGATTTTGAGGTTATTAAATATTTAAAAGAAAATGGTAAATTATTTAGAAAAATAAAATTAAAACATAACTATCCACATTGTTGGCGTTGTAATACTCCATTATTATATTATTCAAAACCTAGTTATTATTTAGAAGTAACTAAATTGAAAGACAAGATAATTGAAAATAATAAAACAGTAAATTGGTATCCCGAATATGTTGGTGAGAAAAGATTTGGCAATTGGTTAGAAAATTTAAATGATTGGGCTATTAGTCGAAATCGTTATTGGGGTACACCACTACCTTTATGGATTTGTGAATGTAATCACGAAGAAATGATTGGTTCAAGGCAAGAATTAATTGAAAAAGCCATTGAAACTATTGATGATTCTATTGAATTACATCGTCCTTATGTTGATAATATTCATTTGAAATGTCCAAAGTGTGGCAAAAGTATGAATAGAGTAAAAGATGTAATTGATGTTTGGTTTGATTCAGGAAGTATGCCATTTGCTCAATATCATTATCCTTTTGAAAATAAAGAATTATTTGAATGTCAATTTCCAGCAGATTTCATTTGTGAAGGAATAGATCAAACCAGAGGATGGTTTTATACATTAATGGTTATTTCAACATTTGTTATGGGAACAAGCCCTTACAAAAATGTCTTAGTAAATGATTTGCTTTTAGATAGTGAAGGCAAAAAGATGAGTAAAAGCAAAGGAAACATAGTTGAACCATTTACAACAATGGAAGAGTATGGTGCTGATACAGTAAGATTTTATCTTCCTTATGTTTCACCAGTATGGACACCTATTAAATTTGATATAAATGGCTTAAAAGAAGTATATTCTAAATTCTTTAATCCTCTTCGCAATACTTATAATTTCTTTACATTGTATGCAAATACAGATGGTATAGATATTGATAAATGTAATATACCAGTTAAAGATAGAGAAGAAATAGATAGATGGTTAATTAGTAGATATAATAGTTTATTAAAATATGTAACTAATGCTTATGATGAATATGATTTAACAAAAGTAGTAAGAGCACTTACTAACTTTGTATCAGAGGATTTATCAAATTGGTATATTAGAAGAAATCGTAATAGATTCTGGGGTAGTGAATTTAATGATTCTAAAAAGAGTGTATATATAACAACTTATGAAGTATTAGTAGGATTATCTAAAATAACTGCGCCAATCGCACCTTATATAACAGAAGAAATATATACTAAATTAACTAATGAATATTCAGTGCATACTGCAGACTTTCCAGTATATGATGAATCATTAATAGATGAAGTTTTAGAAGAAAAAATGGATATAGTAAGAGATATTATTTCTATCGGTAGAAATGTTCGTGAGGAAGCAAAAATCAAGGTTAGAACACCATTAAAAGAAGCAATAATAGAAGAAAAAGTGTATGCCAAAATAAAAGATTTAGTTCCTTTGATACAAGAAGAATTAAATATTAAAGAATTACTTAGTGTTAAAGATTTATCTACTTATATGCATCTTACATTAAAACCTAATTATAAGTTGGTTGGTAAAACATTTGGTCCAAAAATAAAAGACTATGAAAAATGGTTAAATGAATTAACTAAAGAAGATATAAATAAACTTAATAATAATGAAAATCTTTTATTTGATGAAATAGAAGTAACAAAAGAAATGGTTGAAATTAGAGTAAGCGCTAAAGAAGGATTTAATGTTGGAACTATTAATAATCTATTTATTGTTTTAAATACTAATTTAACTACTGATTTAATTAATGAAGGTCACGCTCGTGAATTTATTAGCAAGATCCAAAACTTACGTAAAAATAATGAATTTGAAGTCAGTGATCGAATCATTATTAACTATAAAGGTAATGAATTTGATAGTGTTATAGCTGATTATGAAGATTATATAAAAAATGAAACTTTAGCAGTTGAAATAAATAAATCTGATGATACTCTAGAAGAATTAGATATAAATGGTATTAAGGTTGAAGTTAAAATAACTAAAGTAAGTTAGGTACTCTTATGTACTTAACTTTTTTTAATTATTATATTATAATTAAATTAGGTGGTTAGATGAAAAAAGTAAGAACTATGTTTATGGGAACTCCTGAATTTGCGATTCCTGCTTTAGAATCACTATTAAAAATTTCAGATGTTGTTTGTGTTGTAACAAAACCAGATGCTTTAGTAGGAAGAAAAAAAGTATTAACTCCTTCTCCAATAAAAGAGTTTGCCATTAAAGAAAATATTCCTGTGTTAACGCCATCAAAATTAAAAGAAGAATATCATAGTATTCTTGATTATGAACCAGAATTAATTGTTACGTGTGCATATGGTAAAATTGTGCCAAAAATTATACTTGATTATCCAAAGTATGGTTGTATAAATATTCATGCCTCTATACTTCCTAAATATCGAGGTAGTGCCCCTATGCAATGGGCTATTATTAATGGTGAAAAAGAAACAGGAATTACTCTTATGTATATGGATGAAAAAATGGATACTGGAGATATTATTGATATAGTAAAAATTCCTATATTAGATGATGATGATTTAGGGTCAATTCATGATAAATTGTCTTTATTAGGAAGTAGTATTCTTGAAAAAAATTTTACTAAAATAATTAATAATAATATTAGCAGAGTAAAACAAGATGATGCTAAAGCAACATTAGCTCCTATGATTACTAGAGAAATGGAATTATTAGATTTTAATGATTATGGAAAAAATATTATCAATAAAATCAGAGCTTTTTCACCATATCCTTTAACTAGAACTATGATTAATAATGAAGAAGTAAAGATAGTAAAAGCAAGGTTTATTAAGAAAGAAAATACCAATGTAGGTAATTTAATAATAACTAAAAATGATTTAGGATTTGAATGTTTAGATGGTATAATATATTTGGAAATAATAAAACCAGTAGGAAAAAAAGAAATGCCAATAAAAAGTTATTTAAATGGTTTAAAGTAAAAGAGGATTTATGAAGGAAAAAATTAAAAAGTTATTTAAAAAAAGAGAAGTTGATAAACAAACATCTGCTATAAAACTTATATTGTGGTTACTATTTATTATAATTTTATTTATCGTTATAAGAATTTCAAGTATAGTTGGTAAATAATGTAAAATAAAAACAATTATGATATAATGTTTTTAACATTAATGGTGGTGAGTTATGAGTAAGTTTGGTAAATTATTAATTGTTAATTGTATTACCTTAGTAAGAATAATTGGTATTTTTATTATAATATTTAATACGGATTTAGGCGGAGTAAAAATTGGTTTAATATCGCTATTTATCTATTTTACAGATATATTGGATGGCGTACTAGCCAGATATTTTAATGTTTCAACTTTTTTTGGGGCATTAATGGATGGTATTGCTGATAAATTATTTACTATAGTTAATTTTATTGTCTTATATGTTATTGTCAAAGATATTGCATTAATTCCTATAGCAATTGAATTATTAACAACTATGGTTCAACTTCTTAAATTCAGTTTGAATATGAATATTAAGTCTAACCCTGTTGGTAAATTAAAAATATGGGTTTTAGCAATATGTATTGTATTAACTTATTTTGTTTCAGATATTTCAACTTTAACTTTTTTAGGTTCTAATATAATTGATTATATAAATAATGTTGATAAAAACATACTTTATTCATTTACTTTAGGCCCAGCAATAATATTAGAATTCTTTACTTTAATAAGTTATCTATTAGAATTCTTCTTTCATAAAAATATCAAAGCAGCATTAACTCCTAACAAAAAGGTTGAACGAGTTAAGTTAAAGGGTAAATTACGTCTTAAATATTTAAAAGAAGTTTGGTTTAATCCTGAATTCTATAACAAACATAAAGATGAAACTAATTTAAAAGATTTAAGAAAAGAAAGCAAAAAGGAAATTAAATAATGAAATTTGAAAAGATATTAAATAAAATAATAAGATTGATATATTTATTATTTATATTTTTTAGTATTATTCTTTTAATTTGCTTTTTGTTCTTTAGAAATATTAATGGTTTTTATGCAAAATTATTGGGATCTGTTTATTTAATTATTGTATTACTTTCTGCTTTGTCCACAATTTATTATACAATATTAGGCGTAATCTATGCATTTAAAGATAAAACTATAAAAGATTTAATACAAGAATCTTTACAATCAGCAATATTTGCTTTATTAGTTATTATAGTTTATTCATTAATAATATATCATAAAATTGTAATTGGAACAGATTATATTATAATAATTGTGTTTTTCATGATTCCCGCATTTAGAAAATATTTAGACATAAAAGGATTTAAATTTTTAAAAAAATAATATATAATGATAATAGATAGGAGTGATATTATGGCTATGATTAAATGTAGTGAATGTAAAAAGGAAATAAGTGATAAGGCATTGAAATGTCCAAATTGTGGATGTCCTAACATTCCTAAAATTAAATGTCCAGAATGTGGTGAAGAAGTAGAAAAAAATGTAAGTACTTGTCCAAAATGTGGTTATACATTAAAAAATAATTCAAATAATAATTCTACTAATAAATCCAAAATAGCTGCGGGATTACTAGGTATTTTATTAGGATGCTTTGGTGCTCATAATTTCTATTTAGGATATACAGGTAAAGCAGTAGCTCAATTATTAATTACAATATTAAGCTGTTTTGTGTTATCTGGCGTATCAGCAATCTGGGGCCTTGTTGAAGGAATTATGATTTTAACCGGATCAATTAATACTGATGCCGAAGGTAATTTACTTGTTGATTAATATGAAAAAAATAATAAGAATAATTATTATTTTTTTATTATGTATATTTATAGCAGGAATAATCTATTTAAAAAAAGTGCCATGTATTTTTCACAAGTTAACAAATCTCTATTGTCCAGGTTGTGGCATTACGCGCATGATTGAAGCCCTTATTAATTTAAATGTATATCAAGCAATTCGCTATAATCCGTTAGTTTTTATACTTTTAATATTAGGAGTAATATACATTATATTTTGTATTTTTAAAAAGAGTTTTATTAAAATATCTACAAATAAGCTAGTAATGTTAGTAGGTGTTATATTTTTATTTTGGATTCTAAGAAATATACCTTTATTTAGTTTTTTAGCTCCTACTGATATTTAAGAAATTACTTATTTGTGTTATAATCAATATATGAAGAATTTATTTAATTTTACAATTAATGAATTAGAAGATTATTTTCTTAATATGGGTGAAAAAAAATTTAAAGCCACTCAAATTTTTGAATGGCTATATATTCATAAAGTCTATAATATAGATGAATTTAGTAATATAAAGAAGGAAGTAAGAGACAAATTAAAAGAGCATTTTACTACTGATTTTATTAAAATAGTTGCCAAAGAAGAAGAAGATTTAGTAAAAAAATATTTGTTTGAATTAAATGATCAAGAAAGAGTAGAAGCTGTTTTAATGCAACATGATTATGGAAAAAGCGTTTGTGTTTCAAGTCAAGTAGGTTGTAATATGGGCTGTAAGTTTTGTGAAAGTGGTAGACTAAAAAAGATAAGAAATTTAGAAACATATGAAATGGTTTTGCAAATATTATTAATAGAACAAGATATTAATTCAAAAATAGATAGCGTAGTAGTAATGGGAATAGGTGAACCTTTTGATAATTATGACAATGTTATGAACTTTGTGAGAATAATAAATCATCCTAAAGGATTAGGTATAGGAGCTAGACACATTACGATATCAACTTGTGGAATTGTACCCAAGATAGCAGAATTTAGTAATTTTCCTTTACAGGTTAATTTGGCTCTTTCTCTTCATGCCCCAAATGATGAAATTAGAAATAAGATAATGCCAATAAGTAAAGTTTACAAAATAAATGACATAATTAAGGAAATTAAAGATTATATTAAAAAAACTAATAGACGAGTTACTATAGAATATGTTATGCTAGATAAGGTAAACGATAGTATTGATTGTGCAATAGAACTTGCTAGTTTACTTAAAGGTTTAAATGTTTATGTAAATTTAATACCTTACAATGAAACAAAAAACATAGAATATAAAAGAAGTAATAATATTAAAAAATTTCAAGATAAGTTATTAAACTTAGGAATCAACACAACTATTAGAAAAGAATTTGGTAGTAATATATCAGCAGCTTGTGGTCAACTTAGAAGTAAAGAGGTGTAATAATGAAAGCTAGTTATTTAACAGATTCAGGGCGAGTTAGAAGTCATAATGAAGATAGTGTAACTATATTAAAAAATGAAAATGGTGAATACTTATTAATTGTTGCCGATGGTATGGGCGGTCATCGTAAAGGCGAAGTTGCCTCTAGTATTGTGGTTTCCCGACTTGGCAAAAGGTTTAATGAGACAGTTACTATTGGAACAAAATTAGATGCCGTTAATTGGTTAAATGATAATATTAATGAAATAAATAAAGAGATTATAACTTATGGTGAAGAAAATGAAGATTCTAAAGGACTTGGTACTACCGTTGTAGTAGCGCTTCTTACTAATAGTTATTTGATTTTTGGAAATATTGGTGATTCATCAGGTTATGTTATGAAAAATAAAAAAATTCATAAGGTTACAAAAGATCATACATTAGTAAATTTATTAGTAGCAGCAGGAAACATTAGTATAGATGAAGCGAAAAATCATCCTCAAAAGAATGTTTTAATGAAAGCATTAGGAGCTTCTGAAAAAGCAGAAATGGATATATTTGATGTTGATATTAATTGTGATGCTATATTTTTATGTAGTGATGGTTTAACTAATATGTTAACAGATGATCAAATAGAAAAAGTCTTAAATGACGAAGAATTAGAAATAGATGAAAAGGTAGAAAAGTTGATTAGAAAATGTAATGCTAGAGGTGGAACAGATAACATTTCAGTAGCTTACTTGGAAAAAGAAAGTGGTGAAGCATAATGGTAATGAAAGGTCAAAAGATTAACGATCGTTACCAAATTATCAAAAGTATTGGTGAAGGCGGGATGGCAAATGTATATCTTGCATATGACACTATACTTGATAGAAATGTAGCGGTAAAAGTATTAAGAGGTGATCTTGCTAATGATGAAAAATTTGTTAGAAGATTTCAACGAGAAGCCCTAGCTGCAAGTAGTTTATCTAATCCTAACATTGTTGAAGTATATGATGTTGGAGAAGACAATGGTGAATACTATATTGTTATGGAATATATCGAAGGAAAACACTTAAAAAGTTTAATTAAAAAAAGAGGTAGATTAACAGTTAGTGAAGCAGTTGATATAGTTCTTCAAATTACATCAGGAATGTCTGTAGCCCATGATTCTTATATTATTCATCGAGATATTAAGCCACAAAACATTTTAATATTAGAAAATGGTTTAGTAAAAATAACCGATTTTGGTATTGCTATGGCGATGAATTCTACTCAACTTACGCAAACAAATTCAGTAATGGGTAGTGTGCATTACTTACCACCAGAACAAGCAAGTGGTAAAGGAGCAACATTACAAAGTGATATTTATTCAATAGGAATTTTATTCTATGAACTTTTAACTGGTACGCTTCCTTTTAAAGGTGATAATGCTGTTGAGATAGCATTAAAGCATTTAAAAGAACCTATTCCTAGTATTAGAGAAAAATATCCAGAAATACCACAAAGTGTAGAAAATATTATAATTAAAGCAACTGCCAAAAATCCTAAAAATCGTTATGCAGATGCTAGAGAGATGCATGAAGATTTAAAAACTTGTTTGGAACCTTCAAGAGCAAATGAACCTAAAATAAGATTGAAATATACAGAAAATACTGATGATACAGCAGCAATACCAGTTGTTAAAAAAACAACTAAAAAAGAAGAAGAAAGAAAAGAAAAAAAACAAGATAATAATGAAATAGAAATAAAACAAATAACGGGTGATGATTTGAAAAAGCAAAATAAATTATTAATGAAATTAGCAATAGTTTTTACAGGACTTATATTGAGTATAACAGTAGTATTTGTGGGTATAACTATTTTCACTAAAGGAAAAAGTTTAGAAGTACCTGATGTTTCTGGAAAATCTGTTAGTGACGCTATAGATATTTTACAAGATGCTGGCTTTAATGTAGCTGATGAACAAGAAAACATTGCTAGTGATATAATAGATGTTGGTGATGTAGTTAAGACGTCACCAGCAGCAGGAAGTAGTAGAAAAAAAGGCTCAACTATAAAATTATATATTTCTAGTGGCGAAGGAACAGTATTAATAGAAGATTACAAAGGTAAAAATTATTTAGAAATTAAGGGGGCCTTAACTAGTAGAGGACTTAATGTTGATGTGAAAAGTGAAGTAATAAGTGAATCAGATAGTGAATATAATGATGGCGATATTATTGCCCAATCAGTTGATCCTGGTGAAAAATTAACAACAGGTGATACAATTACCTTAACTTATGCTCAAAAAGGTGAAGTTTATCCTGACTTTACTGATGGTAGTTACACAGTAAGCGATGTTGAAAGTTTCTGTGAAGAACATAATCTAAAATTAACAATTAAAAAGACTACTACTGGAAATTATATGAATGGAACAATTATCAGTCAAAGTCGAGTAGCAGGTGGCATAGTAAAATCAGGAGCATCATTTTCAATTACTGTCTATGAAGGTGAAGATTCAATTACTGACGAAGCGACTGAGGATGACGGATTAGATTAATGAAACAAGGATTATTAATAAAAATTAATAGTACAATTTACACAGTTAAGAGTAAAAATTTGACTTTTAACTGTGTTTTACGTGGTAAATTTCGTAATAATAAAATAACACCACTTGTCGGTGATAAAGTATTGTTTGATGAAAATGAATTAGTAATAAATGAAATACTAGAAAGAAAAAATTATCTTCTAAGACCACCTGTTAGTAATGTAGATATTTGTTTAATTGTTACTAGTCTTGTAAAGCCAAATATTAATATGACTTTGTTAGATAAATTAATAAGTATT
The DNA here is from genome assembly GCA_964545135.1 of uncultured Mycoplasma sp. GTDB lineage: Bacteria > Bacillota_I > Bacilli_A > RF39 > UBA660 > SIG200. Next base: position 16,316 of record CAZJEY010000004.1, read on the forward strand.
GTTATTATTAATAAAATAACACCAGTAATAGTATTAACTAAACAAGATTTATTATCTAAGAGCGAAAAGAAAAATATTAAAAGTATAATTAAATATTATAATAAAATAGGAATACCAACTTTAACTAATAAAGACATAAAGAAGTTAAAAAAGTTACTTAAAGGTAAAATTGTGACCGTATGTGGTCAAACTGGTGCTGGTAAATCAACTTTAATTAATAAGTTTGATAAAAACTTAAATCTTAAAACTGATGAAATAAGTGAAGCTCTAGGAAGAGGCAAACATACAACAAGAACAGTTGAGTTATTTAATTTAAAAGATTTTTATATTATGGATACACCTGGCTTTTCTGCAATAGATTTTCATAATATAACAAAAGAAGAGTTAAAAAATTCATTTTTTGAATTTAATAATAATCATTGTAAGTTTAAAGATTGTAATCACATAAATGAAGCTGGTTGTGAAGTCATAAAAAAAGTAAATAATAATTTAATTTTAAAAAGTAGATATGATAATTATTTTAAATTTTTAAATGAAGTTGGGGGAAAGTAATAATGAAAATATCAGTGAGTTATTTAAGTAGTAGATTTGATAAAAAAACAACCTTAAAAAAAATAGTTGAAAGTAAAGCAGATTACTTACATGTTGATTTAATGGATGGTAAATATGTCGACAATAAAAACTTCACTATTAATGAAGTGTTAAATGATTTAAAAAGTATTTATTTACCATTAGATATTCATTTAATGGTAAATAATCCAGACAAATATTTAGAAAAATTGGGCTCATTAAATGCTGAGTTTATCACATTTCATCCATCTACAAGTAAGAATCCTAACAAAACAATTGAAAAGATTAAATCATTAGGTATAAATGTAGGTATAGCTATAAATCCTAATGAAGATATTCATTTAATAGATGAATACTTAGACAAAATTGATTTAGTATTAATAATGAGTGTTTATCCTGGTAAAGGTGGTCAAGAATTTATACCAGAAGTAATTGAAAAATTAGACTACTTAAAAGATAAAAATATTATCGTAGCAATTGATGGTGGTATTAATAACGAAACTATAAAACTAATTGAAGATAAGAAAATTGATATCATAGTAAGTGGTTCTTATGTATGTAGTAGTGATGATTTTGATAACCAAATAGCAAATTTAAAAAAATAATATTTTTTTAACATGGGACATTTTTTCAACTGGCCGAATAACAACATCAGAGTCTGACTCTAAACGAAATGTTAGACCAGTCTTCTATCTGACAAGTAATGTAATATATAATTCTGGAACTGGTACTTATTCCGATCCATATATTATAAATGGATAATTTGGTATAAAGAAATAATGTTTTATCTTGGGTTACTTTTATTATTATATATTAAAACATTATTCTTTATATATAGATGTTGAAAACTTAAGGGTTTTCAACTTTTTTTATCTATCTAATTTCTAAAATAAGTAATTTATGTTATAATTTTTGATAGGTGGTTTTTTATGTTAGAAATAAAAGATTTAAATGTTTTTATAGATGAAAAAAATATCTTAAAAGATATTAACCTGAAGATAAATGAAGGCGAAATGCATGTCTTAATGGGGCCTAATGGGGTTGGTAAAAGTACAATATCAAAAGTAATAATGGGAACAGATAATTATAAAGTATCTGGTGATGTTTTATATAATAATGAAAATTTGCTTGAGATGAGTATTACTGATAGAGCTA
>CAZJEY010000005.1:0-17715 GCA_964545135.1 uncultured Mycoplasma sp.
TTATTGAAAAAAATAAGTATCAAATAACCAAGAAACTATATTCAAATATTTTTATTAATAATCCTATAAAAATGATAGCATATAATAGTCCAACTTATATTTTAAATAAGTTATTGGATTCTTTTCTAACTAATAACCAAAACGCTACTATTTTAATGAGAAACTCACTAGATATTTATTCATATCTTAATTCAGAAATTAAAATAAATAATAATTCAATTATTTATAAAAAAAAGATTTTTCCTTTTATGACTATTCATAAATCTAAAGGACTTGAATTTGAAAATGTTATACTATTAAATTGCAATGATAATATAACTGGTTTTCCAAATAAAATTGAAGATAATCCGATAATCAAAAAACTACAAATAAACACTGAAATAAAATACGCTGAAGAAAGAAGACTCTTTTATGTAGCGCTTACTAGAACTAAAAATATTATTTATCTTTTATATAATTCTCATAATCCATCAATATTTATTAAAGAAATAAAAAAGATAATCAAGAAATTCTCTTAATAATTAAATGATTATCTTTAAAAACAAATTCAATTAATTTATTCTGATTTAAAAATGTTAAGTACGATTTTATTGTTGAACTAATTAAAAAATATTGAGTACTATTTATTTTTATATGATATTTTATAAATATCTTTGCGATTAGATCTTCAAAAGCGATGTTATCTTTAATGATTTTTAAGATATTACTAATAATAGTATTAACGTTATTAATATTTAAATCAATAATATCTTTAATATCTTCACGAATAATATCATGACTTGCAATAAAATAACGAAAATCTTGTTTTTGTAAGAAACTTAATGTTTTTAAATATTTTTCAACATCAAAAACATATTGTAATGAATATGATTCAAGATTTTTATCACTAGTGTAACTATCACCGACAAACAAGACGTCATCACTAGTCAATATACCAATTAATCCTGGCGAATGTCCACTTAAGTCAATTATAGATAATCCAGGAATAATTAGATTATTAATACTAGTTGCTTTACTTGATTTAGCCATAATAAAAGGGTTTTTTAATTCACTAAAAGGATTACTACCATAAAAAGAAGTTGAAGTCATAATAGGAAAGTTAATAAAAGGAATTTCTATATCACTAGCATAAATATTACAATGATACTTATCTTGTAACTCCTTATTACCAAAAATGTGATCGGCATGAGAATGAGTATTGATTATTGTAGTTAAAAACCAATTATTATTCTCAATTATTTTTATAATTTCTTTAGTATCGTCATCACTACTTCCACTATCTATTAAACATAATTTGTTATTATCATAAATATAAAACCCAATATTACTAGTTGTTTGTAATACATATGTATTTGTTCCTAATTGTTTTAAATTCACTATCTATCACCTTTAAAATTGTAGCATATTTAATTGTATTTGTAAATTCTACTGATATTTACATTTTTTTACATGTTTTAATTAGGAATTTTATAATATTCATAGCATAACATAATAAATAGTGATAAAATATTTGCCATTAAAGAAAGGAAGAAATAAAAATGTTTTTATTAAATTTAACAGAAATTTTAAAGAAATTTTTTAATATAAAAAGTGATTATATAATCTTAATCATTTACACATTAATAATATATATAACTTATAAATTAAGTATTAAAGTATTTGCCTATATAACTAAGAAAATGAATTTAGATGAAAGATTAATATATACAGCTAATCAACGCAATAAAACTTTATTATCAATATTACTTTTCTTAGTACTTATCTACATATGGCATGAACAATTAAAAGAAATAATAACACTTATTAGTTTTATATCAGCTGCCATTACTTTAGCAGCTCGTGATATAATATTCAATTATTTTTGTGGTTTGTTCATCAAAATTAAAAAGCCAATTAAAGTTGAAGATAGAATCAAGGTTAATGATATTTTAGGGGATGTCATCAGTATTAATGCTTTAAATACGGAAATTTTAGAGGTAAATGCTGACAATAATCAATCAACAGGGATAATTATCAACGTACCAAATTCTGTAATATTCAATAACGCTACTAAAAATTATAATTCTGTTTTTAAATATATTTGGGACGAACTAGAAATAAAAGTTAATATTGATACCGATATTCAAAAAGCTAAAGATATATTATTTGATATTTTAAAAAGCGAAGAAACAATAAAAGATATACCTAAAAAAATGAAAAGAGAATTAGCTAAAAATTCAGCTGATTATCATATTTATTATAATAACTTAACCCCTATTATCTATACTAAAATAGTAGATGATGGAATCATTTTAAATGTTCGATTTTTAATTCATCCTAAAAAACAACGTAATATTGAAAGTAATATTTATGAACAAATTTTAGATAGATTTAGAAAAGAAAATATTATTTTAAAATAATGGAACATGTTATTCATAATTTAAAACCTATTTATAATGAGAAATCAAAAATATTAATACTTGGTTCTATGCCAAGTACTATTTCAAGTTATGAAAACTTTTATTATGCTAATAAGAAGAATCGCTTTTGGCCTATTATGGAAACATTATTTAATATGTCTTTAGCTACTCAAATGCAAAAAGAAAAATTTTTATTGCAAAAAAACATTGCTTTATGGGATGTTATAAAAGAATGTGACATTGCTAATTCTAAAGATTCATCAATAAAAAATGTTATTCCAAACAATATACAAGAATTAATAGATCATTCGCAAATCGCAATAATTTTTACTACGGGAAGAGTATCGTATAATCTTTATAATAAATATCTAAAAGATCAACTAAATATTCCAGTAATTTATTTACCAAGCCCATCTTCCGCAAATGCTAATTATTCTTTAGATTTACTTGTTAAAAAATATAAAATAATATTAAATTTTTTAAAATAAAAAAAGCTTATTTAGCTTTCTTATGTTTATCATTAGCAACAAATTTTACTTTTACGCCTTTAACTTTACCAAATTGTTTTTTTACCCCTTTTGGTAAATTCTTCTTTATTACTTTCATGGAATACTCCTTTCATCAATACTTAATAAGTATACCACAATTTTTAATAATTTAATATTATTTTTATTAAATAAAATGGCGTCCCCGGGGTGACTCGAACACCCAGTCTATCGCTTAGGAGGCGATTGCATTATCCTGTTATGCTACGAGGACGTAAAAACAATCAATCATTAGATTGTTTTTATTTTAATTCATTTTCTATGTAATTTGCAAGACTTTCACAATAACTTTTTATAATTTTCTCGTCTTTACCTTCTAACATTACTCTAATAAGATTCTCAGTACCACTTGGCCTTACCACAACTCGACCTTCACCATTCATTTTTTTATTAACTTCGGCAATTTTTCTCTTTATATTTTCATTAGTCTTATAGTTTTCTTTTCCCTCTTTACTAACATTTACATTAATCATAACTTGAGGATATTTTTTCATAACATTTGCTAGTTCACTCAATTTTTTTCCTTCTTTAGACATTACATTCAATACTTGTAATGAAGTTAATTCACCATCACCAGTATTAGCAAACTCTTTAAATATAATATGGCCACTTTGTTCTCCACCTAAAATATAATTATTATTTAACATACTTTCTAGTACATATTTATCGCCAACTTTAGTTGCTACAAAATTTATATCATATTCTTCACAAAATTTTATTAAACCTAGATTACTCATTATAGTTCCAACAAGTGCATTATTTTTTAATTTGCCTTCCTTTTTTAGTAAAATACCACAAATAGCAATAATAAAATCTCCATCAATAACATTACCTTGTTCATCAACCAATATACAGCGATCAGCATCACCATCATAGGCAATTCCAATATCATAATCGCCTTGTTTTACTAATTCTACTAAAGATTCAATATGAGTTGAGCCAGCATTTTCATTAATATTAAGTCCATTAGGATTATTATTTATTAATGTAACATTTGCATTTAGTTTATTAAATAAAACTTCAGCTGTCTTACTCGCTGCCCCATTAGCAGTATCAATTATTATTTTTAAATTACTTACATCAGAATCTATTGTACTAACTAAATGATTTACATATAATTCAACTGCATCACTTTTAGTAATAATTACGCCATTATCATTAACTTTATTATTTAATTCAAAATTAAATATTAATTTTTCAACTTTTTCTTCTAATTCTTCAGTTAATTTAAAACCATTGTTATCTAACACTTTAATCCCATTATATTTACTTGGATTATGACTAGCACTGATAATAAAAGCTCCATCAGCATTATATTCTTTTACTAAATATGAAATAGCCGGTGTTGGAAGAACATCTAAAGATATTACATCACAACCCTCGCTTAATACTCCTGCAGCTACACTGCTAGTCAACATATCTTTGCTAATTCTAGTATCGCCACCTATTAATAAAGTTAATTTTTCTTTTTTTAATTCTGTTTTTAAGACTTTAGCTACACTGCTACCAATTTTTAAAGCAAGGATAGCATTTAAATCTTCATTTACTATTCCTCTTATCCCATCTGTTCCAAATAATTTTGCCATTATCTCACTTCTTTCTTTACAATATTATTCATACTTTTTACTATACTATTATCTTCAATTACGCCTCTTACTGAGGTTAAAGGGTAAATATTAGTATATGGTTTAATGATTGTTCCAGGATTCAAAACTGAATTACATCCAACTTCTACATAATCTCCTAAAAATGCTCCTACTTTTTTAATATTAGTTGCGATTATGTCATTTTTGTATTTAATTTTTACAAGTTGACGATCACTTTTAACATTTGAAGTTATACTACCTGCTCCCATATGAGCATGATATCCTAAAATAGAATCACCTACGTAGTTAAAATGAGGCACTTCTACATTATCGAAAAGAATTGCATTCTTAATTTCACATGAATTTCCTAAAACAGAATGTTTACCAATTATTACACTTCCTCTTATAAAAGCACAATGTCTAACTTCTGCACCCTCGTCAATTATTGCTGGTGCATTTATAAATGCTGTTTTAGCAACTATAGCATTTTTATGAATCCAAATATTTTCTTCAACTTGTTCATAATCGCTATTTAAAGAATGACCAAGTTCTACAATAAAATCTTTTATATTTGGCAAGATTTCCCAAGGATTATCATAACTAGTTATTAAATCTTTGGCAATAGTATTTAATTCTAAAAAAATTTCATTAGTTTTCATTTAATCACCTTTCTTTTTCATTATAACATTTTTTCTTAAAAATACAAAAAAAGATTAACTATTAATGTGTTAATCTTTAGGATTAAAGAAAAAAGTAATAATAAATGAAAATACTACGGAGGAAACAATGGCTGCAGATGGTTTACACAGAAGTCCTGTAAATATACCTAATATACCACTTTCGTGATACCCTCTTATTCCACTACTGTATAATGAATGGCCAAAATTAGTTATTATTGTTGTTGCCCCTCCACCACAATAATTTAATAATATGTCATAAAATCCCAAAAAGGATAAAATGGCGCCCATTACCGTAAACATACTAGTTATATGTCCAGGTGTTAATTTAGTATTATCTAAAATAAGTTGTCCTATTAAACACATAGAACCAGCAAATAAAAAAGCATATAAATATATCATTCTATTACCTCCAAACTTACAGCATGAGCTATAGCAGGTATTTCGCGATGCTGATTAAGTAATGTAACATTATGCAAAGATCCAGTACCTATAATTAATATTTTTTTATATTTTTTAGTGGCAAGTATTCTATTAAATAGAACAAGTGGTAAACATATTGGACCACTACCTCCTGAATAAGTATCCTGATGTTCAGAATATAATTCACATCCCGAATCTTTTAAATTTTTTAAATTTAAATCATAATTTAACTGACAATATTCTTTTAGAATTTTTTCACCAACACACCCTAAATCACCGGTTAATATTAAATCATAGTAATCAACATTTCTTTTTAAATCATTTAAATGCGTAACTAAAGTGTCTGCTGCAGCCGGGGTCATGACGGCGCCCATCATATTTGCATCAGTAATGCCCATATTAATTACTTTACCAATAGTTGCTGATTCAATTTTTAAATTGGTTTTATCTTTACATAAATGGGTTGCAATACTTCCTGTTGCGGTAAAAGTTGCTGTATTTGGTTTTGGACAACCATATTCAATTGGATTTCTAAATTGTTTTTCTGCACTTAAATTATGCGAACTAGTTATTGTTATAATATTTTTCATAGTTTTATCTTTCAAAAACATTGCTCCAACAATTAAACTTTCCGGAAAAGTTGCACAAGCCGCATATAAGCCTAAAAAAGGTATATTAAAGTCTTCTAAAGCGTATGAAGATGCTGATAATTGATTTAATAAATCTCCACCAATTATCATATTAATATCTTTATAAAACAAATTACTTTTATTAATGAGTCCATCTAAGACTACTCTTTGCATTTTTGTTTCTGCTTGTTCAAAAGTCTTTTCACCAAAATAATAATCATTCATTTTTGCATCATATTTTTTTAATTTACCATTGCATTCTAGAGGACCAATTAAAGAATAACAATTCTTAATATAAATATCATTAAATCTTATACTAGCCATTAATAATCACCTCTATAACTATTAAGATGAAACTACTAATGATTCCAAATAAAATAACAGATCCAGCTAATTTAAAAAAGTTTGAACCAAGTCCAGTTATAAGACCATCTTTTTTATAATCAAGTGCACAACTTGCAACGCTATGAGCAAAGCCAGTAGTTGGAATAATAAGTCCACACTTGATTTTGCTTACGACATTATCAAATTTTCCTAACGCCGTTAATACTACTACAATTAAAATTGTCAAAATCATAGTCCAAATATAAGAATCTGTTTTAGATATAGCAAAAGAGTACATAATAAATGAAGCAATTGCTTCAGTAAAAACACCTAATAATCCACCTACTAAAAATGCAATAATAGCATTTTTTAGCTTAGGTTCTTTAGGACTCAATTCCTTTACTAATTTTGCATAACTTTTTTTATCCATAAAAAATTCACCATTTATATTATGATGAATTAAATAAAAACTATGCACTTAAACTCATATATTCTCTTAATTTTTCTTTACCTTTTTTTTCGTAACGGGAAACCATAACTTGAGTCATTTTTAACTTTCTTGCTATTTCACTTTGAGTCATATCTTCAAAATAATGAAACTTTATTATTTTCCTTTCGGCTTCAGATAATTTTTCCAACGATTCATTAATAAATATTTTTTCGTCTAAATTATCATTTTCTGCCGGGATAGTTTCATAATAGCTTCTTTCTTCCTCACAGGCACTATCTAAAGACATAATTTCATCTTTTATATTAGCAACCATTTCAATTTCTTCAATACTTATATTTAAAAAGTTAGCAAGTTCATAATTATTAGGTATTCTATTATAATTTTGAGCTAATTTATATCTAGTAGTTTCTATTAACTTAGCTAATTTTAACAAGTCTTTACTATACTTAATATTTTTATTATTAGCAAGTAAATACATTTCTCCAAAGATATAATTCATTGCATAAGTAGAAAATTTAGTATCATGATTCTCTTTATAATTTTTACATGCCTTTAATAATCCAAGCATTCCCGCTTGATATAAGTCTTCTTTCTCTACTCCATAAAACTTATTTGCAACTTTCCATATTAATTTTTCATAATCTTCAACTTTGAGTGTGCTTTCCATAATTATACCTCAATTACCTTTAAGGCTGACCTTTCTGATTCTGTTCTCTTTATATGTAATCTTTTTACTTTAGATAAAATATCATCAGTAACCTCACATAAATATATTTTTCCTTTATTATTTTTAATTGCACTTTTCGTATTCAATATTGCTTCTAATCCTAAATCATCAATATCATCAAGTTCATACATATTATATACTAAGTATTTAATTTTATATTTCATAATAGTTGGTAACAAATAACTATTAATTTTATATGTTACTTTTTTATCTAATGTACCTTTTAAACGGCAAAATAGAATCCCATTAATAAATTCTAAATCCATTTTTAACATATTATTATCACCTACTATATTAATATAGTTGATTTTTACTAAAAATTAAACACTTTCGACAAAGGTTATCAAAAGTGTTTAAAATGCAACAAAATTCATTGTATAGTAAAATAAAAGGTGTCTAGACTCTAATCTTCGACACCTTTTACCTCATTTATTTTCTTTATAGCTTCTGTAACACTTTCTTCATCAGGAATCATAACATATAGCTTACTCTTTTTATATGAATAAGTATAATCATAACCATTTTTTCCAGTTAAAGTATAGCTAGTTATTTCATAATCTTTAGGATTCTTAATTTCTTTTTCTAAATATTTTGATATATCTTTTAAATCCAAATTAGTAACAAAACTACCATCTAATGAATCCATCAATGATACATACTTTGTTATTATTTTCGGACTTGCTACTTTATTAATCAGCGCTTTTAATACTTTGACTTGATTTTTACCTCTTCCTAAATCGCCACCGCTTACATTTTTTCTTTCTCTAACAAAAGACAATGCTTTTTCACCATTTAAATGAATATTTCCTTTGGGATAGTAGAAATTATCTTGTGATGTAAATTTTTCATCATTATAAACATCTATTCCCCCTATTGCATCAACTATTTTCATTAAAGATGTAAAATTAATTTTTACATAATAATTAACTTCGGTATCTAATAAATTTTCCATAGCGTAAATACTTTTATCTATGCCATATATTCCAGCATGAGTTAATTTATCTTTATAAGTACTACCATTAATATGAACATAATAGTCTCGTGGAACCCAAGTAATATGAATAAGTTCTTCATTACGATTTACAGTAAGTAACATATTAACATCGCTTCTAGTAGCACTTTCTATTTTTCCGTAAGTATCAACACCACTAATATAAATATTAAATGGTTCATTTAAAATATTTACTTTTGTAGTTAAATCTTTAACTTTAACTTTAATTTCAAATTTATATATTATTTTAAAATTTTCATATATTTCAGGATTTTCTTCTTCAATTATTTTAATTTCAGCATCTTCTAAAACAATAGCTTCTACATTTTTATCAATCAAACTTTCAGAAACTAAAGCTATATCCTCATACTCGTTATATTTTGGTTTTATTTTTTTTGTTAAATATTTTTTAGCTTTCGCTAAACCATCATTATTATGAATTTCTTTTACACCAATACTTTGTTTTTTTAATTCTTTTATATCATCATAATTACTTTTCTTTAAAACAATGACATTATAGTTTTCTATTTTATTATTAGACGCCTTTATGCTACTAAAAACATCTAAAGTGCTAGCTAAATACAAATCTATTATACATAATAATATAATTAAAGGCGTACTAATTAAATATGCTAATAATCTTTTTATTCGTTTTTTACTAAACGAAAATTTTATTATAAATAAATATATTAAAACTATTAATAAAAGTATAATAATTAAATACAAAATTGGAATTATTTTTAAAAAGAATAATAAACAAAATAAAACTATTAATAAAATGCCGAGTAATATTGTTGTAAATTTACTATATATTCTTCTTTTTTTCTTTTTGCTTTCTTTTGCCATTTAAACTACCTCAGTTGTATTATATCAAAAAGAAATAATATCTTTAATACATAGTTTTATTACTTAACATAATTAGACAATTATTTATTTATTTCATTAATAATTTGTTCCCCATGCGTTTTAATTTTAATAGGCGCTAATATATTTGCAGTTCTCAATTCTTCAATAGATTTAGGTCTAATTTCAACTAGTTTAGCTAATTCTTCATCAGTAAACACATAATACGCTGGTAATCCTAACTCTTTTGATCTAATTTTTCTAAAACTTATTAGTCTATTTTTTAAATCATCATTATTGAGTTCATCTAAGTTACTACAATATTTTTTCTTATAATAATCATAATAATCTATATTTTCTTTTAAAGATAAATCAACATATGATTGGGCTCTCTTTTCAATAGTTTTTCTTGATTCAAAAATTTCATCGTTTTTTACTTGACTTAAATCATAATTAATTTGCCTTATTAATGAGTCAGCTCTTAATATTTTATTTTTTATCTCTTTTGGAGCTTTATTTGTATTAAGTATTGTGTCTTGATTAGCTACTACTACTAAAACCCTTCTATAATAATCAAATTTTTTTAAGCCAAACAATTTATTTATACTGTTTGTACTATTTTCCCATATTTTCCTAATTACTTCGCGTTGAGCTTCTACTTGCCTTAGAGGCGAATACATTCCTTTTTTTATTTTCTTACCATTAATGACCATTTCTCTAATAAAATCGCCTTTATCAGTAACAGTAATATTACCATCCAAATTTTTACATTCAATATAATAAGTATAAACTGGTGTAAAAACAATATAATCTATTTGAGCTGTCATATCTTCATATTTAAGTTTTATATCTCTTAATACATACATTCCTATATGAGCTTTTTTTAATTGATATGCTATTTCATTTTCTCCATCTAATCCTTTTTTTACAATAAATAATTCATTATATAAAGATCTATTATTTGGATATTCATCATTTAATTGTTTTAATGCATTATATTTTGCTTGCAAATCACTATCTTCTTTAAAAAATATTGTATTAGTAAACTTAAAATTATTATAAATATCATCAAGTATTTTCAAAAGTTTCACCCTCTCAATTATCATAACATTTATTAAAATAAATTAAAAAAAATATCTTATAATCTTTTTTAATAAATATTATAAGTATATTTTATCATATTATTTTAAAAATGCCTAAAACTATATTTATTAGCTAAAAGAATTATTTAATTATTTTACCACTAAATAATTCTTTTATATTCCTTTTAAAATAATCAAAATAATTTGCTTTTTCAACATCCTCTTTTACGGTTATTTGTTCAATATCTATAATATTTCCCTCATTATCAATTATTTCAGCTTCTCCAACTACTTTTCCTTTTTTTATTGGGGCTACTAATTTTTTTAATTCTATATTTATCATATAATTTTTTTTATTTTCCTCATTACTTAATAATTCAGTAGCGTCATTCATAAGTACTATTTCAACAAAATCTTTTTTTCCTTTTTCAACTTTAACCTTATCTATAACTTTACCTTTTTTATAAATCGTTTCTAACTTATAAGTATTAAATCCATAATTTAACAGTTTTACAGTATCACTAGTTCTATTATCTATAGTATCTACACCCATTACTACACTTATAAGTCTCATTTCGCCTCTTTTAGCAGTAGCAGTAAGACAATAACCAGCTCCTTCAGTAAATCCTGTTTTAAGTCCATCTACATTATCATAAAATCTTACAAGTTTATTTGTATTTACAAGCCATGTTTGACTTCCATCTGGTCGATGTAAATAATCTTCATAAATACTAGTAAATTTTAAAATATCTTCATGGTTGGTAATTAAATATCTAGCCATTAGGGCCATATCGTAACTACTACTATAATGCCCTTCGGCATCTAATCCATGAGGATTAACAAAATTAGTGTTTTTACATCCTATTTCTTTACACTTTAGATTCATTTTTTCAACAAATTTTTCTACACTTCCATATGTTTTTTCAGCGAGCGCGACAACAGCATCATTTGCACTAGCAATAGCAACACTTTTTAATAATTCCTCTACTTTATAAGTTTCATTAGTATTCAAATATACTTGACTACCTCCCATACTGGAAGCATTTTCACTTATAACAACCTTATCATTAAATGCTAATTTTCCCATTTTAATTTGATCCATTATTAAAATCATACTCATTATTTTAGTCATGCTTGCTGGTGGATTTTCTTTAGTACTATCTAGTTCATAAAGAATTTTACCAGTACTTTTTTCCATTAAAACTGCACTTTGGGAATACTTAGTGATATTTTCTGCATGCACATTACTAATAAAAAAAATAAAAGCAATAAAAATTAGTAAAATTTTTTTCATTCTAACACCTCTATTAATTTTTATGCTTTTATTTTTTATTTATTATTATTTTCATATAATACTAAATCATAACCTCGTACCAAATAACCCTTTTTGGCTATTTCAAACATTGGAACGTCACTAAGTGAATCAGAATATGCTTCATTAACCACAACATCCTTATAAATTTCCTTAAATCTTTTTATTTTTTCTTCACCTTTACAATTATTGCCAATAATTCGTCCTTTTTTGACATCATATTTAGTCCCAATAACTCTAGTAATGTTTAACTTTTCACATAAAGGTTTAACTATAAATTCAAATGATGCACTTATAACTACATCGCTACTTTGATGTTTTAATAAATAATATGGTTTAATCCTATCCTGATATTTCAAAACATAATTATCCATATATTCATCAAAATTTTTAATATATTTTACAAAACTAAATAATTCACTTTTTATTAGACCTATATTGCTTTTATGAAATATATATTTAACTACTTCCTTAAGCGCTTTTAAACTGCTAAATAAAACTAAAAATGGTTTATGTATTAAACTATATTTTATAAAAGAAACTGATGAGTCACCATCAAATATAGTATCATCAAAATCATATATATTTAACATTTTCTACCTCAATTCAAATTCTATACTACCTTGACTATTATAATAATTAATAGTAGCAATACTTCCATTAATTAAAGTCATTTTAGGATAAGTATGGCCAAAACACATTTCTGTTATATAAGGAATATTAGGTAATGCCTTTTTTATTGCTTCTTCATAAGTTAAATATTCTTCCTTGCGATTATTAATTCTACTAACTAAAATTCCTTTAACATTTTTAAACCAACCATTATATTTAAATTGCAATAAAGTTCTATAAAAATCATTAGCGTTCATTTCATAAATATCAAAATACCAAATAATACCATCATTTTTATAATTTTTATTAAATCTATTTATGTCATGAAAATCTGTACCAACCAAATCTTTTAAGACTTCAATACAACCACCAATAATTCGTCCCTTTATTGATAAAGAATCATTACTACCTAACCATTTAACATCATAACTTGTTTTATTATAATCAAGATATTTAGAAAAACTATTTTGCTTAATAATATTTCCTTTAATTATATTCAAATTATTTTCAACACATAAATCAATATTTTCATAACTAGTACTATTAAAGCCATAAAAAGTTGCAATATCATATTTAGTTGTAATACTAAATAGTATGCTTGTTGGATCACTATATCCCATAATCCATTTAGGACAACTAACAATTTTATTTAATTCTAGATTAGGTAATATAGTATAAAGAAAATCTCCTCCTCTACTTATTAATATCATATCTACTTTATCATTATTCATTAAGTAATTAAATTCGTTAACTCTTTCTAGTTCATTATTTATATTTATACTAGTAGTTCTGACACTTGGAGTTTCGATTATTTTATAACCCTCTCTAGTTAAAATATTTATGGCACATTCATACTCTTTTAATTTATCTTTTACTCCGTTAGATAAAGCGCATATACCAATAGTACTTCCCTTCTTTAAAAATTTTGGATAATTCATCTTAGCCCTCCAACGTAAAATTTACTATTTCTGGCATATCGACACCATATTCTTCAATATATTTTTTATGTTCTTTTAGTTTATCTTCACACATTTTAATAACTCTTTCAACATCTTTTGTTTTCTCAACATATTTTAGGGCATCAATTACTAAATGATATCTATCTATCTTGTTTAAAACTCGCATATCAAAAGGAGTAGTAATTGCGCCTTCCTCATCATAACCATGAACATGAATATTGCGATTATGTCTTTTGTAAGTAAGTTGATGAATAAGTGCTGGATAACCATGAAAAGCAAATATTATTGGTTTATCTTTAGTAAATAGTGCATCATATTCGCTGTCAGTTAAACCATGGGGATGTACTTCATGATTTTGAAGACGCATTAAATCAATAACGTTTACTACTCTGGTTTTAAGTTTTGGTAATTCTTTTTTTAAGATCGCTGCAGCAGCAATTATTTCCAAATTAGGTGTATCACCACAAGACGCTAATACAATATCAGGTTTTTTAGGTTTATTACTTGCAAATTCAAAGATACTTACCCCTTTCTTACAATGGTCACTAGCTTCTTTCATACTTAACCATTGCAAACTAGGATGTTTACTAGCAATACATACGTTAATATAATCTTTAGTTTTTATAATATGATCAAAAGTAGATAATAAAGTATTTGCATCTATCGGAAAATACATTCTAACAATTTTTGCTTTATAAGTAACTAAATGATTTAAAAAGCCAGGATTTTGATGAGTATAACCATTATGATCTTGTTGCCAAACATGACTTGTTAGTAGTATATTTAAACTTGGTATACTCTTTCTAAATACTAGTTCATTACTCATTTTTAACCATTTAGCGTGCTCTGCAACCATTGAATCAATAATTCTAATAAATGCTTCATAACTATGAATAAAACCATAACGACCAGTAAGTAAATATCCTTCTAGCATTCCTTCACACATATGTTCAGATAAATAGCCATCCATAATTCGTCCTTTAGAATCTAAAAATTCATCATTTGTTAAGATACTAGCATTCCATTTTCTTTTAGTTGCTTCAAATATATCATTTAATCTATTAGATAAAGCTTCATCCGGACCAAAAGCCATAAAGTTTTTCTTATTTAACTTCATTACATCTTTGATATATGAACCTAATATTCTCATATCTTCAGCTTTAGTTTTACCTCTAATCACTCTAATTTTATAATTTTTATAATCAGGAACTTTTAATGGCTTTAAAATTAGACCTCCATTAGCTTCATTTCTTTTTGATATTTGATGAAGTTTATCAGGAATTAGTTCTTTAATTTCAGCATTTATATGGCCTTTATTATCAAATAATTCTTCTGGTTTATAACTTTTTAACCAATTATTTAGTAAAATTAAATCATTCTTTTTATCCTTTGTAAAAGTAATTGGTATTTGATGACTTCTAAATGTTCCTTCTATTTCTTTACCATTAACTTTAATTGGACCAGTCCAACCTTTTTTACTTATTAAAATAATCATTGGATACATTGGCCTTTTAAACTCTTTTTTCTTACTTGCATCAGTCTTAATTTTTTTAATTCTTTTAACAACTTCATCCATTGCACATGCCATTAATTCATGATAATTACTAGTATTAGTGACATCTACTTCAATAGGATCCCAACCACAACCTTTAAAAAAGTTTATTCTTTCTTCAGAACTGATTCTCGAAAAAATGGTAGGATTAGCAATTTTATAACCATTTAGATGAAGTATAGGTAAAACAATACCATCTAATTTAGGATTGATAAATTTATTGCCATGCCAGCTAGTAGCTAAGGGTCCTGTTTCAGCTTCACCATCACCAACTACACAAGCGCATATTAAGTTTGGATTATCTAAGACTGCGCCAAAAGCATGCGAAAGACTATAACCTAATTCTCCTCCCTCATTTATACTTCCTGGTATTTCTGGTGCTGCATGTGAAGATGTTCCACCTGGAAAAGAAAATGATTTAAATAACTTTTTTAATCCTTCTTCATCCTCTGTAATTTCGGGATTAATATCGCTATAAGTTCCTTCAACATAGCTATTTGCGAGCATTACTTGCCCACTATGACCAGGCCCACTTATATAAAGAACATTTAAGTCATTCATCTTAATTATTCTATTTAAATGTGTTATTATAAAATTTTGTCCTGGAGCACTTCCCCAATGACCAACTAATTTATTTTTAATATGTTGTAGCGATAATTCTTCTTTTAATAAAGGGTTATCTTTTAAATAAAGCATTCCAACACTCATATAATTTAACAATCTAAAATACTTATCCAATAATTCTACTTCTTTATTACTTAACTTCATAGTATCACCCTATAATAATTATAAAGTATTTTCTTAATTAAAACAATTATAATTAAAAAGAAAATCGATAGTTTACTCACTATCAATTTTATCTATATATAAAGAATAACGCTATAAATAATAATAAAAGTAACCCAAAATAAAGCATTATTTCTTTATACCAATTTATTCAGTTATAGTATATGGATCTGTATAACTACCAGTTCCAGAATTATAAATAATATCATTTGTTAAATAGAAGACTGGTCTAACTGCATAAGTATATGATGATGCATTACCCCAATTCACGGCGCCATTAGGATCCAAATTATAAACAATAATATATTGCTTGGCACGCGTACCATACCTAGATATTATCGACTCGTACTCATCAACTGAATTATCATTGTTGCTTTGGTGAATCCAACCTGTTATTAATGTTGATTGATTTGTTTTAGTATCATCTGTCATTGCTAAAGCACTATCTCCTAATGATAAAACGTAATCGCTAGCATAAATTAACCCAATTTGTCCGCTTGGAGAAGTCCATTCTCCAATTGAACTTGTTTTTCCGCTTTTATTCATTTCGTGTAAATAAATCTGCGTTGGAGATAAACCAATTGTATAATTTGGTCCACTATCACTATATGTCTTTGTATTTACAGCAGTCCATGTCCAGTTTTCTATTTTATTTAACCATGTACTATTTTGTAAATAGTCGTATGTACTATTTGTTAAAAAGTAACTTCCATTTAATCCTGTATATAATGAATTACTTCCCCAATTGACAGCTGAATTTGTACTATGCCAATTATATGTAGAAGATAACTGACTGAATTTTATTAATTTTAAATGTTGGTTGCCATCACTACCTTCAAATACTCCGATTATTCGATACATGTATTTTGATTCATTATTCTTACATTCTGTTTTGTCGCTTGTTCCAAAACATATGAAGTTGTTTGGTGTTGTTTCACTATTATATGCTCCACTTCCTACATATCTATAGCCATCATCTTCCAAGCCACTTTGCCATAACTCGCCACTACTAATTAATTGGCTAGCCAATTGTTCTACATATTTTAGCGCTTTAGAATGAACAACATACCCACCTTTATCTATCACATGTAAGTAATATGTTCCATAATCAGGTAATGTATCTGTTACAGTTAAGGTATCTATTTTTTTCCAAGTACAATTTTCATAACTATTACTCGATGTATTTATACAATATTTATTTAAATCATAATCACCTTTTGTAATACTCACTGTCATTGTACTGCCATTTAAACTTGCTGATACTTTTAATTTATTTTCATTAGTTTCTCTTAGTATAAATGGGTCATCGTAAATTCCTTTACCAGATAATTTTTCTACATCACTGGTCAGATGGAAGACCGGGCGCGCCCCAATAGTATTGTACACGAGGTTGTTGCTCACATGCCCATCCGAATTCACAATCCAAGCGCCGAAAATGCCGACAGAACCACCACGACGCGAAAGCGTCCATTCATTAGAACTAGATGCTGTATCGTTATTGCTTTGGTGCATCCAGCCTGTTTTTAATGTTGTACTATTTGTATATGTGCTTCCTGTTATTGCTAATGCACTACTTCCTAATGATAATGTATAATCACTGGCATACATTAGTCCTATCTTTGCTGTTGGGTTTGTCCATGACCCTATACTACTTGTTTTACTACTTCTATTCATTTCATGTAAGTATATTTGACTTGGACTTAAACTATTATAGTAACTTGATCCACTATCACTATTTGTCTTGGTATTTACAGCACTCCAAGTCCAATTCTCTATTTTATTTAACCATGTATTATTTTGCAAGTAGTCATATGTTG
>CAZJEY010000006.1:0-17144 GCA_964545135.1 uncultured Mycoplasma sp.
ACAACACTACTTGATAACATTAACCATTTACTAGTACTTGAAGGAACAAATATCGTAGCAATTAATGATAATAAAAATAATAAAATAATTAGTGGTAAACCAGTAAAACTAGAATTTCCTATAATACTTGAAAACCAAGCAACTATAACATTACCAATATTAGAATGTTTGAATATACTTATAAATGCAGATGCAAAGAAAATCATTACTAACATATTACCTATTCCATCAAGAGAATGAGATAAGTAATTACAAAAATCTTCATGATTTTTAATAGTTTTAGCACCTATTCCATAAAATAGGCCTAAGATTACAAAAAGTAAAGTAATAATAAACACAAAACCTCTACTAAAAAATGAATCAGGACTAAATAACATATCAATATAATAAGTTTGTGAATAATCTAAGAGATTACCAGACAAAGGTAGTCCTGGTATAATATTGTAAATAAATATTAATAAATATAGTAAACTAGCAAAAAGAGCAAACAACATACCTCTTTTTCTCGTATTAGTAATTATTATTTCATCATCCTCAGTAGTTTCATCAAAATCAAAACGTGGAACTTTTTTTACAATTATATTCTCAGTAACATATGTTATTATAAAACTGATAAGCAACGTTAATACAATCATAATTGCCATAAATGCCCATCTACTTATTTCATAATTTTGATTAATAGTTAAACTAGCAAGAGAGGTATATGATAGTAAAGTTGAATCATTACTAGATAAAAATACATTTATACCACTACCACAAGCAAGAGAAGCAAAAGCACAAATTATACCTGTAGCAGGATTTCTTTTACCATATAAAAATAGTAATGCCCCTATAGGTATAAAAATAATATATGAAATATCACCCATTATACTTGCTAAAACACAAATTAATGCAAAAACAAAAGTAACATTTCTTCGTTTAGCCTTTTTGGTAAGCATGGTAATAGCTGTTTTAAGAAAACCACTTTTTTCCATAATGCTTATACCTATAAGTAATATTATCATATGAGTTAATACAGTAAATGTAGCAAAATTATTAACTGTATTAGCAAATATATATTTAATACCACTTAAACTAAATAGCGAAATTACATTCTCCGTAATTGGCGAAAAAGAATAAGTTACATTACTTATATTATAATAAGTTGATTGAATATCAAGCAAAGATAATAAACCACTTAATACAATTACTATTATAATTAAAATTAAGTAACTCATTATTGGCTGAATACCAACTTTTTGTTTATTTTTTTTCTTCAAGTTTTTCCACCTTCTTAAGTTTCTTTTCGAATTCTAATCTATCCATCATTATTTCTCGACCACAATTAACACATTTAATTTTGATATCGACTCCAACTCTCGTAATAATCCATTTATTAGTACCACAAGCATGTTGCTTTTTCATAATGACGATATTATTTAAATCATAATTCATTAATCATCACCTAAATTAATATCAAATAATTCCATTATCCGTTCTAAATCTTTAATACTATCATAATTAATTTCTATTTTACTTTTAGTAATTCTAACTTTATTGCCTATTTTATCGCTAAAAGCATTTTCATATATTTTCATATCATTACTTTGCGAAATATTTATAGGCTTTCTTTTTACTAAATCATTATTACCAGTTACATATCTTTCTAAATCTCTAACATTCATCTTTTCTTTAATAATTTTATCTGTTAAAAATCTAACTTTTTCTTCATCATCTATTTTACTTAAAACTCTAGCATGAGACATTGAAATTTCTTTATTTATTAACTTATTTTGAACATCTTTAGATAAATTTAACAAACCTAGCAAATTAGTAACATAACTTCTACTTTTACCAAAAATTGTAGCAAATTCTTCTTGAGTCATACCTCTTAGTTTAATAATATTAGCTACACTGTTTGCTTCATCTATTGGATTTAAATCTTCTCTTTGAATGTTTTCAATAAGTGCAATTTCCATCATTTCTTGATCATTAAAATCCTTAATTATTGCTGGTACTTTAGAAAGTCCTGCAATCTTAGCAGCTTTACATCTTCTCTCACCCGCAATTAATTCGTATCCCTTAATACTTTTTTTAACAATTATAGGTTCTACGATACCATATTGTTTAATAGAAGTTGCAAGTTCATTTAATGATTCTTCATTAAATGTTTTACGAGGTTGATAAGGATTACTTCTAATTTCAGATAGATTTATTTCTTCAACATTACCATTTGCTTCTTCAACTATTTCTTTTTCAAAGTTATCAAAATCAATAACGTTATTAGCAAATAATTGTTCCAAACCTTTACCTAATGCTTTCTTTTTAGTTTCCATTTCTTTCAATCACTTCCTTTGCTAAATTACGATAAGCTTCTGTTGCTCTACTAGTTGGATCATATTCATTAATTGGTTTACCATGACTTGGGGCTTCAACAAGTCTTACTAATCTTGGAATAATGGTATTAAATACTTTATCTTTAAAATATTTTCTTATTTCTTCTATTACTTCTAAACCAATATTTGTTCTTCCATCTAACATAGTAAGTAGTACACCCTCTATTCTAAGATTAGGATTCATACTAGATTGAACCATTATAATTGAATTTAATAGTTGCGTAATTCCCTCAAGAGCAAAAAATTCACATTGTACAGGAATAATAACAGAATCACTAGCAACTAAGGCATTCATTGTTCCTAGTCCAAGTGATGGTTGACAGTCTATAATTATATAATCAAATATATGCTTTACTTGATCAATTGCCTTTTTTAATTGTTCATTTTGGCGGAATTCTTGGTCTTCTAACATCTTTTTAACAAATTCTACATCAACACCTGCTAAGTTTAAAGTTGATGGAATAATTGCTAAATTATCGAACTTAGTCTTCTTTATACCCTCTTCAATACTACATTTACCAGTAATTACTTCATAAATATCATGATCAAAATCATTGGAATTTAAACCTAATCCTGTTGTTGCATTACTTTGAGGGTCTAGATCAATTAGTAAAACCTTTTTACCTTCTTTTCCTAATGCTGCTGCTAAATTAATGCTTGTTGTAGTTTTGCCTACGCCACCCTTTTGATTTACTAATGAAATAACTTTTGTCATAATACACCTCTAATTTAATATTCTTCACTAATAAATATTTTAACATAATTACATCTTTTATTAAACAAAAAAAGAAAGATTTTTAAACCTTTCTTATACTAATTCAATTTTAACTTCTAAAGCATCATCGCCACGGCGTTCTTTTAATTTAATAATTCTTGTATATCCGCCATTACGATTTTCATATCTCTTAGCTAAATCATTAAATACTTTGCTTACAACTTCATTATCGTTATGTAAGAAAGCTAATGCTTTACGACGAGATACTAAAGTTCCTTTTTTTCCATATGTAATCATTTTATCAACAAATTTACGAACTTCTTTTGCTCTAGCTTCTGTTGTAACAACAGATTCATGCATTATAACATCTTTAGTAAGACCTGCTAAAATGCTTCTTCTTATACGAGTTTCTCTACCTAATTTTCTATATGCCATAATCTTCTACTCCTTAAATTGAAGTCCTAATTCATTAACTTTATCAATTACTTCTTTTAAAGATTTCTTTCCTAAGTTTCTGATCTTAGTAACTTCTATTTCTCTTTTATTTACTAAATCTTGAACAGTATGGATACCAGCTCTTTTTAAACAATTATATGCTCTAACACTAAATTCAACTTCTTCAATTGGAGTTTCTAAAGTCTTAGTCATAGTATCCACTTTCTTTTCTTGCATTAATCCTGAAAAATCAGCAATTGCATTTAAATCAGTTAATAAACTAAAATGTTCAACAAGTATTTTAGCAGCTAGCGCAATAGCTTCTTCAGGTGACATACTACCATTTGTAGTAATTTCTATAATTAATTTATCATAGTTTTCATTTTGACCAACACGAGTATCAACTACTTCGTATTTAACAAGTTCAATAGGAGAATATGCTGAATCAATTGCAATTGTTCCTACTGCTTCATTATCAAAATTTTTCTTGTTTGTAGCAGCATCTACATAGCCACGGCCATTTTCAACAGTCATTTCAATATCAATTTTTCCACCCTTAACTAAGTTACAAATAACTAAGTCAGGATTAATTATTTCAACATCTGCATCTTTTTCAATCATTCCTGCTGTTACAGGTCCTTCATTCTTTGCAGATAGTCTTAATACCTTTTTACCTTCCGAATGATTTTTAACAACCAAACTTTTCATTGCTAGTACGATTGATGTAACGTCTTCTCTCACACCTTCAATTTTTTGAAATTCGTGTAGTACACCATCAATTTTAATACTTGTTACTGCACTACCTGGTAAACTTGATAATAATACTCTTCTTAAAGCATTACCTATAGTTGTACCAAATCCTCTTTCTAATGGATCGATTTCAAACTTTCCAAAATTATTACTTTCAATATATTCAGTAATTTTATATTCTGGTTTTTCAAATTTTATCATAAACAATATCCCTTTCTCTATTAATTTCTTGGTCTTTTTGGTGGACGACAACCATTATGTGGTACTGGTGTCTCATCGATGATGCTTACTACTTCTAGTCCAGCACTTTGTAATGATCTAATTGCATTTTCACGTCCTGGTCCTAAACCTTTAACATAAACTTCAACCTTTTTTACACCTTGTTCAATTGCAGCAGCAGCAGCAGCTTCAGCAGTAAGACCAGCAGCAAAAGGAGTTTTCTTTTTACTTCCTTTATAACCTATTCTTCCTGCAGATGACCAACTGATTGCATTACCATCTTTATCAGATATTGTAACAATTGTATTATTATAAGTTGAATGAATATGAGCCATAGCTTCTGGAATATTCTTTTTAACTTTTCTTTTTCTTCTATTATATGCCATAACTTAACCTCTACTTTCCAGCCTTTTTCTTGTTAGCTACAACTTTACCTCTACCTTTACGAGTTCTAGCATTTCTACTAGTTCTTTGACCTCTAACAGGTAGGCCTTTTTTGTGTCTAACACCTTCATAACAATTAATTTCCATTTTATTCTTAATACTCATTTGTACTTCACGACGTAAATCACCTTCAACAATATATTTGTCAACTTCCTTACGTAATTTAGTAACTTCATCTTCAGTTAAGTCTTTAACCTTTTTAGTAGGATCAACTTTAGCATCTTCACAAATAGTAAGCGCTAAAGGACGACCAATACCATAAATAGCTGTAAGGCCTATACAAATGTGTTTTTCGTTTGGTAAATCAATATTCTTAATTCTTGCCATGTTTCCTCCTTAACCTTGTCTTTGTTTATGTTTTGGATTATCACAGATAACCATAACTTTACCTTTTCTTCTAATTACTTTGCATTTTTTACAAATTTTCTTTACTGATGGTCTAACTTTCATAAATTCCCTCCATTATTATCTTTTATTCCATGTAATTATCCCACGTGTTAAATCATAGGGCGATAATTGTACTGTTACTGTATCACCTGGTAAGATACGTATCATATTAATGCGCATTTTACCAGAAACGTAGGCTTTTACAGTACACCCATTAGGAAGTTCAACTAAGTAGTCACTACCTTTTAATACTTCTACTACTTTTCCTTCCACTTCTATTTTATCATTATTTTTTGAATTCGCATTATTAAATTTATTAGAATTCGCCATTTTTCACTCTCCCGTTAATATTTCATAGCCATTCTCAGTTACAACAATTGTATGTTCAAAATGAGCACTTGGAAGTCCATCATCAGTCTTTATTGTCCAATTATCATCTTCCATATAAATATATCTTTCTCCTAAAGTAAGCATTGGTTCAATAGCTAAAACCATGCCTTTTTTAAGTCTAATATTAGTATTAACATAATAGTTAGGAACATCTGGATCTTCATGAATGTCTGTTCCTACCCCATGACCTACTAATTCTTCAATTACTCCTAAGTTTTTTATTTTAGCGTAATCTTCTATTTTTCTACCAATTTCGCTAAGTAGAACTCCTTCTTTAATAACACTTAAACCCTCATATAGAGCATTTTTAGTATTATTAACTAAATCTACTACCTCTTTAGTTTGATTACCAACTATATAAGTATTAGCTGAATCTGAATGATACCCTTTATAACATACACCAATATCTATTGATATTACGTCTCCATCTTTAATAACTCTACTAGATGGTATGCCATGTACCACTTCATCATTAATAGATATACATATACTAGCTGGATATCCTTCATAGTTTAAGAATGATGGAGTACAGTCATTATCACGGATAAATTTATCAGCAATCTTATTTAGCTTAGAAGTAGAAACACCTACTTTAAGATGTTTTGCTACTTCTTTATGTGCCAAATAATTAATATGACCAGCATGTTTCATTAATTCGATTTCACGATTACTTTTAATAATAATCATTTAATTAATTCCTCAATTTCTTTACTAATCATAGTTGAATCTTTACTTGCATCAATTTCTACTAAGACATTTTTACTTATATAGAAATCTTTTATAGGTAAAGTATTATTCATGAACGTAGCAAATCTATTTTTAAATGATTCTTCGTTATCATCATTTCTTTTAACTAGTTCCTTATGACAATTATCACAAATACCTTCTACTTGTGGTTTTAAGTTATCATAATAAATGTTATAAGATTTACCACATTCACAAGTCATCCTACCTAAAGATCTTTTTAATGCAGTATCCTCGTCAATATCTAAATAAATAACTATATAATTACTAATATTTAATTTATTAAATAAATCATTTAAAGAAATTGCTTGGTTCATAGTTCTAGGGAAGCCATCTAAAATAAAAGGTTTATTATTTAATGAAGCTAGTTTGTTAGTAATAAGTTCAATTACTATTTCATCACTAACAAGACCACCATTATTTATTAGTTCTTTTATTTCCAAACCCAATTTACTTCCAGAATTAATTTCATTTCTTAACATATCTCCAGTAGAAATATGTTCATAACCAAGGCTTTCTAAATAAGCACTTTGTGTTCCTTTACCACTAGCGGGAGGAGCAATAAAAATCACACTTTTCATCTTAACCTTTTTCTCTTTTCTTTATAACTATTACTTAATAATCTACTTTCAATTTGACGATATGTTTCAATAGCAACACCAACAACAATTAATAGTCCAGTACCACCAATAGAAACTGCTGCTAAACTAGCATTATTTCTAAAGATCATTTGGAATAATACTGGTAAAATTGCAAGTACTGCTAAACCGATACCACCAACAATAGTTAATTTACTTACTGACTTACTAATATACTTAGTAGTATCATTTCCAGGTCTAATACCAGGAATATAACCACCTCTTTGGTTTAAATTCTTACTCATATCTTCAGGATTAAGTACCATAAATGTATAAAAATATGAGAAGAATAATATTAAGATAATGTATATTATTAAACCTGTAGGTGAATTATATGCAATATATTTACTTATAAAATCAGTAGCATTTTGATTTTTAGTAAACGCTGCTATCATTGATGGAATAGTTAGTAATATTTGAGCAAATATTACTGGTATTACATTGGCAGCATTTAATTTTATTGGTAAGTAACTTTGGTTGGCACCATAAGCACTTGTCGTTCTATTTGCATATTGAATAGGTATTCTTCTTTCCGCAAGTTGCATATAAATAATACCGACAATAATTAAGATATAAATTAAGACAAAAATACTAAAAAATGTTATACCAACAGGTAAACTATAAGCACCATGAATAAAACCATTAAATGCTTTAGTAAATATTGCTGGCATACTTTGAACGATACCGGCCATAATTATCATTGATGAACCATTACCAATACCATTTTTAGTAATTTGATCACCCATCCATAAACAGAAACAAGTACCTGCAGTCATTATAACTGAGAATCTTATAGTTTCAATTGTTCCAGGATTATTTAAGTACAATATACACAACATATAAGCTTGTAAGAAAGCAAGTATAATAGCTATATATCTATTAATTTTATTAATTTTTTGCCTTCCTACATAACCTTGCTCTTTTAATTCTTTAAAGTAAGGTACAACATCCATTTGTAATAATTGCGTAATAATTGACGCCGTAATGTATGGTGATACACCTAAAGCAAATATTGAAAATGTTTGAAGTCCGCCACCACTCATTAAGTCAAATATTTGTAGTACACCAAGTGATTCATAGATATTATCTATTACATCAACACCTGGAATACTAATTCCTGTACCTAAACAGAAAATACCTAAACAAAATAATGTAAAATAAATTCTTTTTCTTAAATCTTTACCAGATTTTTTAAATAGTTGGGAAAACCCACGAAACATCTAAATCACCTCAGCTTTGCCACCGGCTTCTTCAATTTTAGTAACTGCTTTACTAGAATATCTGTGGGCCTTAATTGTTAATTTTTTATCTAATTCACCATTAGCTAACACTTTAATACCACATAAGCCGTTTTTGATGATTCCTCTTTCTTTTAAAATTTCTGGAGTAACTACATCTCCATCTTTAAAGAATTTGTTTAAATCAGCTAAATTGATTGTTGCATATTCAGTTCTAAATCTAGCATTATTAAATCCTCTTTTAGGAATTCTTCTGTATAATGGAGATTGTCCACCTTGGAACCATGCAGGAATTGAAGCACCACTTCTTGATTTTTGACCTTTTTGGCCTCTTGTAGAAGTTTTACCCATTCCACTTCCTGGTCCACGTCCAACTCTTTTTACTCTCTTATATTCATTTGATTTTGGTAAACTATCTAATTTCATATTATAATTCCTCCACTTTTTTGCCACGTAATTTTGCAATATGTTCTGGAGTTCTTTGAACTTGTAATGCTTTTAGTGTAGCCTTAGCAACATTTACTTGAGAATTTGCTCCTAGACTTTTAGCAACAATATCTTTTACTCCAGCTAGTTCTAATACTGCACGAGCAGCACCACCGGCAATAATTCCGCGACCTTCTTTAGCAGGTTTTAGTAATACTTCTGCTCTACCAACTTTACAAATTGCATCGTGGGGAATTGTTCTGTTATCAATTAAATCAATTTTTACTACATTCTTATTTGCAGCAGTAATAGCTTTCTTTATAGCTTCTGCTACTTCGTTAGATTTACCTGTTCCAATACCAACTAAACCTTTTCTATTACCTACAGCAACGTCTGCTTTAAAACGAAAATGTCTACCACCTTTAGTAACTTTTGTTACTTTAGATATAGAAATTACTTTTTCTTCTAAAAGATTTTTCTTAGCATCAAAACTTTTTCTATTATTTGGTTTTTTATTTTCCATCATAACCTCCTATATCTCCAAGCCAGCTTCTCTAGCGGCATCTGCTAGAGCACTAACTCTACCGTGATATAAGTATCCACCACGATCAAATACAACTTTATTTATTTTGGCTTTTTTACATTTCTCTGCAATATCTTTACCTACTAATTTAGCAGCTTCGATATTACCACCGTTTTTTAATTTTAATTCACGACTTGAAGAAGATACTAATGTTTTTCCAGCTTCGTCATCAATTACTTGAACATAAATACTAGTATTTGATCTAAATACATTAAGTCTTGGTAAGCTTGCTGTACCACTAATATTTTTTCTTACTCTTTCATGTCTTATTTGACGTAGATCATTTCTTGATTTCTTACTTATCATTTTTACCTCCTTATGCCGCTTTCTTTCCTTCTTTACGACGAATATGTTCACCTTTATAACGAATTCCTTTTCCTTTATATGGTTCAGGTTTTCTAACTTTACGAACATTAGCCGCAAATTCAGATACTTTTTGTTTATCTATACCATGAATAGTAATTTCAGTATTACTTTCTTGACTTACAGATAAATCGCTTGGTACTAATACTTCAACTGGATTAGAATAACCAGCATTAATAACAATCTTATTTCCTTGAACATTAAATCTGTATCCAACACCTACTGCTTCTAATGATTTACTAAAACCAGCACTAACACCAATTAACATATTGTTAATCAATGAATTTGTTGTTCCTTGATATACATTAGCTTCTTTTGAAATGTTTTTTTGCTTAGTTAATACAACACCATCGCTAACTGAAACAGTAATCATAGGATTAACATTTAATGTAAGTTCTCCTTTAGCACCTTTAACTGTTACAACATTTTCATTAACATCAACTGTTACACCTTCAGGTATAACTAATTTTCTTTCACCAATTCTACTCATAATATCTTACCAAATATAGGCAAGTACTTCGCCTCCTAACTTAGCTGCTCTAGCTTCTTTATCAGTCATAAGGCCTTTAGAAGTAGATATAATAGCAATTCCTAGTCCGTTTAGTACACGAGGAAGTTCATCAGCTTTAGCATAAACTCTTAAACCAGATTTACTAATTCTTTTAAGACCAACTATAACTCTTTCCTTTTTAGGACCATATTTTAATGTTATTGTTAATTTATCGCCTTTAGTACCTTTTTCATAATTATATTCTTCGATATATCCTTCTCTTTTTAAAATTTCCGCAATACCTAAAGTCATTTTAGTACCAATAACTTCAACAGTTTGATACTTCATAATATTGGCATTACGAATACGAGTTAACATATCTGCAATTTTATCTTGTACAAACATTTTCTTCCTCCTTACCAACTAGATTTCTTTACGCCAGGTAATTGGCCTTGATTTGCTAGTTCTCTAAAACAAATACGACATAAGCCAAATTTACGTAATACACCGTGAGGCCTTCCGCATCTTGTGCATCTTGTATATTCTCTTGATGAGAACTTTTGCTTTCTTTTATTTTTTACAACCATACTTTTTCTAGCCATAATTACACCTAACCTTTAAATGGCATCCCAAATGCCTTTAATAGACTTCTTGCTTCGTCATCACTTTTAGCAGTTGTAACGATAACAATGTCCATTCCACGAATTTTATAAACATTATCATATTCAATTTCAGGGAAAATTAATTGTTCTTTAATACCTAATGTATAGTTTCCATGTCCATCAAAACTATGAGCACTAACGCCACGGAAATCTCTAACACGAGGTAAATCAATTTTAATTAATTTTTCTAAGAATGAATACATTTTTTCACCTCTTAGTGTTACTTTAACACCAACAGATTGTCCTTCACGAAGTTTAAATCCAGCAATAGATTTACGAGCCTTAGTTACAACAGGTTTTTGACCAGCAATTAATTCTAAGTCAGTAAGCGCAGCTTGAATAAATTTATCATCCTTACTACCTTCACCTACACCCATATTAATAACTATTTTTTCAAGTTTAGGAACTTGCATAACACTTTTGTAATTATGCTCTTTCATTAAATCTTTTTTTATTTGTTCATCATATAATTTCTTAAAATTACTCATGTTTCACCTATTTAGAAGCCTTTTTAGTAGTAGTCTTTTTAGACTCTTCTTTTTTAGCTTCTACTTTCTCTTTTTTTGCTGTCTTTTTAACTTCATCTATTTTTTTTACATTAGAAACATGAATAGGCATTTCAATATCAAAAATACCTCCTTGGTCATTGTTTCCTCTTGGTTTAACATGTCTTTTTGCAATGTTAATTCCTTCAACAACAACCTTTTGTTCATTTTTTAATGTTTTAATTACTTTTCCAGTTTTTCCTTTATCTTTACCAGTAAGGATTAATACATTATCATTAACTTTAATTTTCATGTTACCTCCTATAATACCTCAGGTGCTAAAGAAATAATCTTCATATAATCTTTTTCTCTTAATTCTCTAGCAACTGGTCCTAGTACACGAGTACCGATTGGAGATTTATCATCCTTAATTAATACGCAAGCGTTATCACCAAACTTAATATAAGAACCATCACTTCTTCTTACACCTTGTACTGTTCTAACAACAACTGCTTTAACAACTTTTCCTTTAGGAATATTACTGTTTGGTATTGCTTTTTTTACAGTACCAACAACAACATCACCAATATTTGCATATTTAACTTTACTTCCGCCCATTACTCTAATAACTAATAGTTCACGAGCTCCAGTATTATCTGCAACTTTTAATCTTGATTCTTGCATTACCATAATATTACCTCCTAAAGAATAACAGCTTTAGAAACAACTTCGACTAATTCATAATTTTTAGTTTTAGAAAGTGGTCTAGTCATTCTAATTCTAACTGTATCTCCTGTTTTAGCTTCATTTTTTTCGTCATGTGCTCTAAATTTCTTAGAATATTTAACACGTTTACTATATAAAGGATGACGTCTGTAAGTTTCAACTAAAACTGTTATTGTTTTATCGTTTTTATCACTTACAACTTTTCCTACTAATTCTACTGCTTTTATAGTTTTAGTCATTGTCCTTACCTCCGTTTAGTTCTCTTTCTTTTAAAACTGTTTTCATTTTTGCAACATTTTTTCTTAAAACTCTAAGTTCAGATGGTTTTTCTAAAGTACCATTAGCTTGTTGCATTCTTTTTGTGAATAATTCTTCTTTAGTTGATTTAATTTTATTCTTTAAATCTTGATCAGATAATTTTCTTATTTCTTTAATATCCACTATTATTCACCATCCTTCATCACAAATTTACATTTGATAGGTAATTTGTGTGATGCAAGACGAAAAGCTTCTCTTGCAACTTCTTCACTAACGCCTTTAATTTCAAACATAATTTTTCCTTCTTTAACTACAGCAACCCATTGTTCAACTGCACCTTTACCTTTACCTTGACGAGTTTCTAAAGGTTTCTTAGTAAGTGGTAAGTGAGGAAATATATTAATAAATACTTTTCCACCACGTTTCATATAACGAGTCATTGCAATACGAGCTGCTTCGATTTGACGAGCGCTAATCCATGCACCCTCTTGGGCCATTAGTCCATAATCACCAAAAGATAATTTTGTATTCCCTTTAGCTCTACCTTCATATGTTAATCTATGAGATTTTCTATATTTAGTTTTCTTTGGCATCAACATGGTTTTTAGCCTCCTTTACAACTTTTTTGTTATCAAGAATGTCATCTTTATAAATCCAAACTTTAACACCGATTTTTCCATAAGTTGTATCAGCTTCACTTTGAGCATAGTCAATATCTGCTCTGATAGTATGAAGTGGAACAGTTCCTTCAGTATAACCTTCAGAACGAGCCATTTCTACACCATTAAGTCTTCCAGAAACCAAAGTTTTAATTCCTTTAGCTCCAGCTTTCATTGTATTTCTAATTGCTCTTTTTTGTGCTGAACGGAAAGGTGCTCTATTTTCAATTTGCATTGCGATATTATCTGCAACTAGTTTAGCATTTAAATCAGCATTCTTTTCTTCAACAATATTAATATATACTTCTTCTTTAACTAAGTTTGATATTTTCTTACGTAATTTTTCAATATCTTCACCACCACGACCGATAATTACACCAGGTTTAGCAGTTTTAATAGTAATGTCAACTCTATTTTTCTTTCTTTCAATAATTACAGAAGAAACTGCAGCATCTTTAAGATTCTTAGCTATATACTTACGAATGGTTAAATCTTTATTTAACTTTTCAGCATAATCTTTTCCAGCATACCATTTAGAATCCCAATCTTTATTAACACCAATACGGTATCCAATAGGATTAACTTTTTGTCCCATTATGCTTCACTTCCTTCCTTATTATCTGTAACCACTACAGTAATGTGGCTTGTTCTTTTGTCATGTCTATCAACATTTCCTCTACTTGCGAACTTAATTCTCTTTAATGTTCTTCCTGGATTAATGTAACATTCTTTAATTACTAAGTCTTTTTCATCTGCTCCATTATTATTTACTGCATTACTTACAGCAGAATTTAACACTTTAGAAATTAGAGTACTAGCTTTAGTATTAGTTGTTTCAAGAATTGCTCTTGCTTCATCAACGCTTTTTCCTCTAATTAAATCCATAGTCATTCTTGCAAGACGAGGTTTAATCATTGCATTTTTATGTATTGCATAAGCTTCCATCTAGTACCTCCTACTTATTTCCAGCGTGACCAGTAAACTTACGAGTTAATGCAAATTCGCCAAGTTTATGTCCTACCATTTCTTCAGTTACGTAAACAGGGATAAATTCTTTTCCATTATGAACAGCAAAAGTATGTCCAACAAATTCTGGAAAAATTGTACTTCTTCTTGACCAAGTTTTAATAACTGTTTTCTTATTTTCTTTATTTAAATTTTGAACCTTGTTCATTAAAGATTTTTCAACATAAGGTCCTTTTTTCAAACTTCTTGCCATAAGTTCACCTATTTTCCTTTTCTTCTACTGATAATTAATTTATCAGAAGCTTTCTTAGTTTTACGAGTTTTATGACCAAGTGCAGGTTTACCCCAAGGAGTCATTGGACTCTTACGTCCGATTGGAGCACGTCCTTCACCACCACCATGAGGGTGATCGTTAGGGTTCATAACACTACCTCTATTAGTTGGACGAATTCCCATATGTCTTTTACGTCCTGCTTTTCCTAAATTTACTAAGCTGTAGTCTTCATTTCCTACAACACCAACTGTAGCATAGCAAGTACCAAGAACTTTTCTTGTTTCACCAGATTGTAGACGAACAATTACATATTTGCCATCTCTACCTAGGATTTGAGCACTAGCTCCAGCTGCACGACACATTTCTGCACCTTTTCCTGGTTTTAATTCAATATTATGTACTAATGTACCAACTGGAATATTTTCAAGTGGTAAAGCATTACCCACTTTAATATCAGCTTCAGGTCCATTTTCAATAATCATACCTACTTTTAAACCATTAGGAGCAATAATATATCTTTTTTCACCATCTTTATAATTTATTAATGCAATATTTGCATTACGGTTTGGATCATATTCGATAGTAGCAACACGACCAGTAATACCAGTTTTATTTCTTTTGAAATCAATAACACGATATTTCTTAGTAGTTCCACCACCAATATGACGAACTGTCATTTTACCTTGATTATTACGTCCGCCAGATTTACCTTTAGTTTTAATAAGAGATTTAGTAGGATTATTACCTATTGTTAATTCTTCATTAACTAAAGCAGTCATACCTCTACGTCCGTTTGTAGTTGGTTTATAATGTTTAATTGCCATACTTAATCCCTCCTATAAATCTATTGAAGAGCCTTCTTGTAAGGTAACCATTGCTTTTTTATAAGTTTTTGTTTTACCTTCATATCTTCCAACTCTTCTTCTTTTGGCCTTAGTATTTAGTGTGTTTACACTTTTCACTTTTACACCAAAAGCTTCTTCTACAGCACGTTTAATTTCATCTTTAGTTGCACTTTTTACAACTTTAAATACGTAGACATTTTGTTGTCTATCATACATAGATTTTTCAGTAATTACTGGAGCAATTATAATATCACTATAATGTTTCATTATTTAATCGCCTCCTCAATTTTCTTAACTGCTTCTTCATCACATACCATTACATCAGCATTTACGATATCATAGCAGTTTATTTCATCAGCCATAAGAACTAAAACATTTCCTAAGTTTCTTGCAGCCATATATAAGTTTTCATTTTCATCACTTGTAACAAATAATACTTTGCCACTTAATTTTAAAGTTTTTAAAATATTTATTACTTCTTTTGTTTTTAATGAATCTAGTTTAATATTATCAATAACTACTAATTCTTTTGCTTTTGCTTTATAAGTTAAAGCAGTTTTAAGAGCAAGAACTCTTTCCTTTTTATTAATCTTGAAAGAATAACTTCTTGGGCTAACACCAAATGCTATTCCTCCACCACGCCATTGAGTAGCGCGGATACTTCCTTGACGAGCACGTCCAGTTCCTTTTTGCTTCCATGGTTTTCTTCCACCACCAGAAACTTCACTTCTAGTTTTTGTTTTATGAGTTCCTTGACGCATACTATCAAGTTGTAATTTAATCATCTTTTTAAGACATAAATCATTAGTTTCAATATTCCATACATTATCATTTAAGGTTAAGTCTTTAACTTTTTCACCTTTAAGATTTTTTACACTTATTTTTGTCATACTTACTATTCCTTTCTAAAGCTTATTTGCTTTCTTCCGGATTTTCTTCTTTAGTAGCTTCTTCAGCTGGAGTAGTTTCAACTGCTTCTTCAGTATTTACTTCCTCAGTAACTACTTCATCAACTACTGTTTCTTCAACGTAACTAATTAATTCTTTTGGATCTTCTTTACGTGAATTTTTAACAGCTGTCTTAATTAAAACTAAAGAATTTTTAGCACCTGGAATATTGCCGCTTACTAAAATATAATTATCAACTGTATTTACTTCAACTATTTCTAGATTTTGAATTGTTACAGTTTCATCTCCCATATGTCCGGGAAGCTTTTTACCTTTTAATACTCTTTTTGGTAACATTGTACCTAATGAACCAGGTCCACGATGATAATGAGAACCATGACCCATAGGTCCACGATGTTGATTATGTCTTTTGATTGCTCCTTGGAAACCTTTACCTTTAGAAGTTCCAGTAACATCAACTACTTCTCCTACTTCAAATACTGAAGCGTCAATTTTATCTCCTAAAGCATAAGTTCCTTCTACATTTCTAATTTCTTTTAAGAAGCGCTTAGGAGTTGTGTTTGCTTTTTTAGCATGTCCAACTTCAGATTTAGTTGAACGATTTTCTTTCTTTTCAAATACGCCAAGTTGAATTGCATTATAACCATCTGTTTCAACAGTTTTAACTTGCATTACTACGTTTGGTTCAACACTAACTACTGTTACAGGAATTAGTTTGCCATCTTTAGTAAATACTTGAGTCATCCCAACTTTGCGTCCTAAGATTCCTTTCATTTTTAACTTTCCTTCCTTTTACTATAATTTAATATCAATATCTACACCACTTGGTAAATCTAAATGAGTAAGTGCATCAATTGTTTCTTTACTTGGATTTTTAATATCAATTAGTCTCTTATGAGTTCTTCTTTCAAATTGTTCACGAGCGTCCTTATATTTATGTACAGCTCTTAATACAGTAAACTTTTCAATTTCTGTAGGAAGAGGTACTGGACCAGATACTAACCCACCTGTTCTTTTTACAGTTTCGATAATTTTACTAGCAGCACTATCTAATATTCTATGATCGTATGCTTTTAAATTAATTCTAACTTTACTATTTGACATTTTTAGTGTCCTCCTTTCGTCTATATCTAGCATAGACTTGCTCGGCGCAAATTACCTGA
>CAZJEY010000007.1:0-16860 GCA_964545135.1 uncultured Mycoplasma sp.
AAAAATTACTAAGCTCTCATGACTTTTATCTTCTTTAATTAAATTTGCCATTGGTATAAAATAATAATTATATATCATTGTGGCAATTTCCTCGGCATTTTTTGATTTTTTAATTTTTTCAGCAATCATTTTACCAGTTAAATCATACTCTTCAAATAAGATATCTTTAAATTCATCGTTTCTTCCTTTATATTCTATACCTTTTTCTAATAATAAATTTATAGTAGCATCATTATCTAAATTCAAAATTTCTGCAACTGCAGTAATTAGATGCAATCCCCAAGGTTTGAAACTATTAAAATTAAACCCTTTTAAGCGATCTTTATTTAATATAAAACGATTATTATCATAGCATTTTTTTGCTTGCCTTGCGTCATTCAAATCAACATAATCGGCACCGCCATAACGTTGACGGCAATAATAGCAATCATTTTTATAGGATTTGGGATTTTTTTCATCCCAACCACCACATTGACGACAAGTTAAATTCATAAAAAAATTCTCCTTTCAAAAGTTTATATATTATATGTCTATTGCTTAATTTTGTCAAGTTTAGTATAATTTAGAGGGTGATAAGTGTGGATAATGAAATATTGTCATTAATTGATATTTACGGAATAAATCTTACTAAAAAAGAGTATATTACTGATCCAGCTATTGCAAGAGATAATGAAATAAAAGAGTGTATTTTAACGTTATTGACACCAGAAAAAAGTGCTCTTTTAGTTGGGAAAGCTGGTATTGGTAAAACAGCGATAGTAGAAGGACTTGCATATCGAATAATTAATAATAATGTTCCTGACGCTCTTAAAGGGTGGCAAATTATAAAGATAAATGTTGCTAGTTTATTGGGAGTTGAACAAACTGATCATTCAAGTCATAATAAGTTAGATATTTTAGTAAAAGAACTAACTAATATGGAAAAGACAATTTTATTTATTGACGAAACACATCTCTTAGTAAATAAACAAGGTGGAACAGATTTAGCAAATCTTTTAAAACCATCATTGGATAGAGGATTAATAAAAATGATAGGTGCAACTACAACTGAAGAATATGAAACTTATATTTTAAGAGATAGAGCTTTTCTAAGAAGATTCCAAAAAATAGATGTTTTTGAAGCTGATAAACCTACAACAATAAAAATATTGTTGGGAACTATTCCTAAATTAGAAAAACAAATAGGAGTAAAAATAAATTATCCAGAATATCAAATCGAAAAATTTATGGCTTTCATTGTCGAAATGACAGATGAGTATAAAAGAGTGTACGAAATAGCATCAAGATATCCTGATATTTGCTTAACTATTGTAGCAAATGCTTTTACATATGCATTATATGATAATGAAAAGGTTGTTAGAACAAAACATTTTTATAAAGCAATTTGTAATACCAAAAGTGTTTATGAAGATGTAAAAGTAAGAGAAATTGAAAGATTTAAAATTGAATTTAAAGATTTAATATATGAAGAAAATGTTAATTTAGAAGATAAAGGCTAATTATAACTGATAAGTTATTAAACCAAATGTTAATTAAAAATATTGCATTTTATAGGAAAATCAGATATAATAGACTTACTTCATGGCGGTATTGGTGAAGTGGTTAACACGCTAGATTGTGGCTCTAGTATGCAAGGGTTCGATTCCCTTATACCGCCCCATTAGAAAACAAAAGATTGTTAAAAAACTAACAATCTTTTTTCATTTAAGCAACTTTTTATTCAAAAAAATCTTCCCAAGGATCTTTGCGGTTTAATCTTTTTATTGCGTTTTTAAGATCAATTTCATTTGGTTCAATTTTATCTAGTTCACTCCATTTTATGGGCATTGATACTACTGGTTTATCTTTAGCTCTTAGTGAATATGGTGCAATACTTGAAGCACCTTTGACATTTCTTATCCAATCAATAAATATTTTATTTTTACGCTTTACTTTTCTTATATTACTCGTATATCGATCTGGCCATCTTGCTTCCATTAACTTTGCTATATTTTGGGCAATCTTAGTAAATTCTTCCCAACTAATTTTATTTTTGAAAGGGACAAGAATATGATAACCCTTTCCACCACTAGTTTTTAAATATGACTTTAAATTAAAATCATCTAAAATGCTTTTTAAATCTTTGACGCCTGTTCTTACTTTTTTAATATCTAATGATTCATCTGGATCTAAATCAAATACCAAAATATCAGGATTATCTAAATTATCAATTTTACTGCCACCAATATGAAATTCTATAGTATTCATTTGTGCTTCGCTAATAATACCCTTTGCATTTGTTAAATAGTAATAATCTTCTTTTTTTCCATTTGTATTTTTTAAATCGATTCTTTTAATATATTTATTGCTATTTTCTAAATGTTTTTTAAAAAAAGCATTAGCTTTATTTCCATTTGGACATCTTACTACGCTGAGAATTCTATTATTTAGATAGGGAAGCATTCTTTGGCTAACTTTTTCATAGTAGTTAACTATTTCTTTTTTAGTAATCTTTGGGTTATTGTACATTATTTTATCTGGATTAGTAATTTCTATTTTATCATTGTTTTCTATTTCTGAGATAGTACGATTTGTCTTAACACTAGTTTGTATTTTAGTTATATCATTAAATTCATTTATTCCATCATTTTCTTTTATAAGAAGCCAATTATCATCTTGAAATTTAACTAATGACCATAATCCTTTTAATCTTTTCCCTTTTAATCTAAATTTTAAATAACCTTTTTTTAGTGTTTTTTTAAAGTCTTCAATTGGTTCATAATAGCCTTCATCCCAAATTTGAACTACACCTGCGCCATATTCACCTTTTGGAATTATTCCCTCGAAATTATGATATTCATAAGGATGATTTTCAACATGAATAGCAAGACGTTTATCCTTGGGATTGTAAGAAGGACCCTTTGGAATAGCCCAACTAAGTAATACATTATTATATTCAAGACGAAAGTCATAATGATCCTTGCGTGCTAAGTGATGCTGGACGACAAAAATACGTTTTTTATTCTTTTTTGATATTTTTCCCACCGGTTCATTACTTTTATTAAAATTTCTTTTATTATTATATTTAGTTAATCTTTTTTCCATAAAAACCTCTAGTAGTAGTTTGAAATGATTTTGCCAGATTATTCTTTTTTATTTTTGTTTTTTAAATATTTTTCGAAAGCTGGCAGTCCATATTCTAGATTATAATAATCGGGAAATTCATTAAGATGAGCAAGAGCAATTTTCATGGTTGTAATTAAATCATTATCAGTCACATTAGTATTTTTATTTATCAATCCATGTTCAAGTTCAATATTAATACCTGTTACTAAATCATCTAAACTAAAACTATCAAATTTTACTCCTAAAAATTTAGCAATTTTTAAAATTTCATCCTTACTATACATGCTTTTCCTCCTATTTTTATCTTATGGAATAATTTAGTTAATTATACATTTATTTAGGTAGAAAAAACTGGTATAATAGACATATGAAAAAGCGATAAAATATAATAAAGAGGTAGATTATGAAAAAAGAAACAATTAATAAATTAATGTATTTATTATTTATATTTGTAATAGGATCTTTTATAGGGTGGATATATGAGGAAATATTTTACTTGATTTTTGAAGGAAAATTAGCTAATAGAGGAGTGTTGTTTGGACCATGGTTACCAATATATGGTATTGGTTGTGTCCTGCTTTATTATCTTAAACCTTTAAAGAAAAATCCATTACTATTGTTTTTAGCTTGCGTTGTTGTTACAGGTATTGTGGAATATATCATTGGTTGGATAAGTATAAATATATTTAATATGAGATTGTGGGATTATCGTGGCTTATTTTTAAATATTAATGGTATCATTTGTTTAAGAAGTGTAGTATCTTTTGGTATCGGTGGTTTACTATTTCATTACCTGTTAGAGCCATTTTTAGAAAAAATATTTAAAAAATATACTTATAAAAAAGAAAAAATAGTATCCATAGTTTTTATAATTTTATTACTATTGGATGTTGTATTAAGTGTTTTATATAGAAATCCAATTTTATATTAAGGAGTTTTTGATAATGGAAAAAATTGCAGTAATTACTGGAGCAAATAGTGAACTAGCTAAAGAAACATTTAATATATTAAAGAAAAATAATATCAAAGTAGTTGTTTTATATCATAATAAAAGCTTAATAAAAAACAGTGATTACTTATTAAAGTGTGATTTAACAAACGAAGATGAAGTAAAAGATACTTTTTTAAAAATTGCTGAGAAGTATCCGAAAATTAATTATTTAATTAATATTGCCAGTCTTTCTTTAGATGATGACATTTTAGAAAAAAGTGGAAAAGAATTTTTAAAAGTTATGAATGTTAATGTTGTAGGTTCTTTTTTAACAATAAAATATGCTATATCAATGCTAGATAATGGTGTAATTATTAATATATCTAGTACAGATGGTATTGATACTGGTAATGTTTATAATATTGATTATTCAGCAAGTAAAAGTGCTTTAAATACTATGACATCACTACTTAGTCAAAGGTTTGATAATTGTAAAATTGTTGCCTTAGCGCCAAACTACATTGATACATTTAGCACTAGAAGCATGGATCAAAAATTTTTGATAAATGAATTAGAAAGAATT
This sequence comes from uncultured Mycoplasma sp., assembly GCA_964545135.1. Classification (GTDB taxonomy): domain Bacteria; phylum Bacillota_I; class Bacilli_A; order RF39; family UBA660; genus SIG200. The sequence goes on from CAZJEY010000007.1 coordinate 4,620, forward strand.
AAACAAAAGAGACTTTTAAGTGTCGAAGAAGTTAGCCAAAAAATATATGATATATTGTTAGATGAAGATTTGCCAAGTGGTAGTATTATTAGAATGGATGGAAAATAATGAAAGAATGTTATCGAGAATTAAATATTAATCCTAAAGTTATAGAAAAGGTATTAGAAGAAGAGAGTAAATTAAAAAAAGAATTTTTAGAAATTGAAGAAAATGAATGTATTAATAGTGCCAAAGTGATAAAAGCATTTTGGGATGAAAAAATTAGTGAGAGTCATTTTAATGGTACTAGTGGCTATGGCTATAGTGATGTGGGAAGAGAGGCAATTGAAACGGTATTTGCTCAAGTTTTAGGAGGAGAAGCAAGTTTAGTGAGAAGCCAATTTATTTCTGGAACTCATGCAATTAGTACTTGCTTATTTGCACTTTTAAGACCAAACGATACTTTGCTTTCAATTACCGGAACACCCTATGATACCATTCAAAAAGTTATAGGAATTAAAGAAAATGCTTCTTCATTAAAAAGTTATAATATTAACTATGATCAAATAGATTTAATTAATAATGATTTTGATATTGAAAAAATAAAAGAATATTTAAATAGTCATAAAGTTAAGGTTATTGAGATACAAAGATCTAAAGGTTATTCTACAAGAAAAAGTATTAAGATATCTCAAATTGAAAAGGTGATTAAAGAAATAAGAAAAATAGACAAAGACGTTATAATTATGGTTGATAATTGCTATTCAGAGTTTGTAGAGGTTGTTACTCCTTTGGAGGTAGGGGCAAACGTTATTGTCGGTTCTTTAATAAAAAATCTAGGGGCAGGAATTGCTCCTAATGGCGCATATATATGTGGTGATAAAGCAATAATTGAATTATGTGCAGAACGATTAAATGTTCCAGGACAAGGCTTAGAAGTTGGCCCCTCAGGAAGTAGTAACAAATTATTTTTACAAGGATTATATTTAGCACCAAGTGTAGTGGCAAGTAGTTTGAAAGTAGCTGTTTTAACTAGCAAAGTTATGGCCAGCTTGGGTTATGAAGTAGAACCTGAATATAATGAAAAAAGAGCAGATATAGTTCAAAATATTGTTTTTGGTAATAAAGATGATTTGATTAATTATACAATTGGTTTGCAAAGTGGTGGGGCAATCGATTCGCATGTTTGTCCTACACCATACCAAATGCCTGGATATTCCTGTGATATTATAATGGCTTCAAGTTCATTTGTACAAGGATCATCAATTGAATTATCGGGTGATGCCCCGATTAGAGAACCATATATTTTATATCAACAAGGAAGTTTAACTTATGAATATGGTAAAATAGGTCTTATGAAAGCATTAGAGAGAATTATGTAAATAGTTCTTTTTATTTTAGCCATAATGTTAATAAAGAAATCACCACATATTTAGCACTCGATATTGACAAGTGCTAAATATGTGGTATAATATAGTAGAGAAAGGAGTTAATAAATATGAATTTTGAGAATAATGAAAATGTTAATGTTTTGGAAGCATATGGTAGAGATATTACAGATTTTGTTCGTAAAGGAAAATGCGATCCAGTAATTGGTCGTGATGAAGAAATTCGTGATGTTGCTAGAATATTAGCGAGAAAAACTAAAAATAATCCTGTTTTAATTGGTGAAGCTGGAGTAGGTAAAACTGCAATAGTAGAAGGCTTAGCCGAGAGAATAGTATCGGGTGATGTGCCTGATTCATTAAAAGATAAAACTATATGGGAATTAGATTTAGCATCTTTGGTAGCTGGAGCTAAGTATCGTGGCGAATTTGAAGAAAGATTAAAGAAAGTAATTGATGAAATCAAAAAAAGTGAAGGTAACATTATTATGTTTATCGATGAAATACATATGATTGTTGGTGATACCACTGGTGGCGCTATGGATACTTCAAATATATTAAAACCACTTTTGGCAAGAGGCGAAATTCATGTTATTGGTGCTACTACCTTAAACGAATATCGTAAGTTTATTGAAAAGGATAGTGCGTTAGAAAGAAGATTTCAAAAAATTATTGTTTCAGCACCGAGTGTATTAGATACAATCACCATATTGCGTGGTTTAAAAGAAAAATATGAAATTCATCATGGTGTTAGAATTACCGATAGAGCAATAATTGCTGCAGCAACTTTGTCAGATCGTTATATAACAGATAGGCATTTACCAGATAAGGCAATTGATTTGATTGATGAAGCATGTTCAACAATTAAAATTCAAATGGAATCAGTTCCAGAAGCGCTTGATACCTTGATACATGACATTATGACATTACAAATAGAAGAAAGAGCAATGAAAAAAGAACATGATGAATTATCTAAAAAAAGGTTGGAAAAAATCCGTGATGAATTAGTTAGCAAACAAGAAGAAGAAAAAAAATTAAGAGCTGAATGGGATCAAGAAAAAGCTTTGTTTGAAGAAATAAAAAATAAAAAGGCAGAACTTGATAAAGCAAAATTTGAATTAGAAAAATGTAGCAAAAACTATGATTTAGAAGGCGCAGCTAAATTAAGCTATGGCGTAATTCCTAAATTAGAAAAAGAAATAGATGAATTAAATAAAAATGAAAATACTAAATTACTATCAGATACTGTAAGAGAAGAAAACATATGTGATATCATTTCAAAATGGACTCATATTCCAGTTAGTAAATTAATGGCTAGTGAGAGAGAAAAATTATTAAATTTGTACGATTCACTTAAGAAAAGAGTAATTGGACAAGACGAAGCTTTAAAATTAGTAAGTGATTCAATTATTAAATCGCGTAGTGGTATAAAAGATCCTAATCGTCCAATTGGTTCATTCTTGTTTCTAGGCCCAACTGGAGTAGGTAAAACTGAAGTAGCGAAGTCGCTTGCTTATGAGTTGTTTGATGATGAAAAACATATTATTAGAATTGATATGTCTGAATATATGGAAAAATTTAGTACTTCAAGACTAATTGGCTCTCCTCCTGGGTATGTTGGCTATGAAGAGGGCGGTCAATTGACCGAAGCTGTTAGAAGAAATCCTTATAGTATAGTATTATTTGATGAAATTGAAAAAGCTCATCCTGAAGTATTAAATTTATTACTTCAAATATTAGACGATGGCCGTATTACTGATTCATTAGGTAGAACTGTCGATTTTAAAAATACTATTATTATAATGACATCTAATTTAGGTAGTGAACATATTTTAGATGGCGAGGAGTCAAAAGTATTAGAAGAAGTAAAACAATATTTCAAACCAGAATTACTTAATAGAATAGATGAAATAGTTGTATTTAAACAATTATCTAAAGACAATATTTATGGTATATTAGATAAGTTTATAAATGACATTACTAAGCGTTTAAGTGATAAAGAAATAACTATAAAGTTAACTGATAAAGCTAGAGAAAAATTGGTAGAAATAGGTTATGATCCTGTATATGGAGCTAGACCATTAAAAAGAGTTTTATCAAGAACAATCGAAGTTTTACTTGCTAATGCAATAATTAGAGATGAAATCAAATTTGGTAGTATTGTTACAATTGATTATGATAAAGATTTTTATCTAAAATAGCTCTTGAATATAAATAATTTACATGATAAAATTAACTTGTTGTAGCCCGTTGGTGAAGCGGTCTAACACACTGCGTTCTCAGCGCAGCATTCACGGGTTCGAACCCCGTACGGGTTACCAAGTTAAATAAAAAATATGACACTATTTTCTAGCGTCATATTTTTTTCGCATTTCAGTATTTAATATTTTCTTTCTTAATCTTACGAAATTTGGAGTAATCTCAACTAATTCATCTTGATTAATATAATCTAGGGCATATTCTAAAGTAATTGGCCTAGGTCTTTTTAATACCACTGTTTTATCACTATAGGCTGCTCTAGTGTTAGTAAGTTCTTTACCTTTGACTACATTAATGGCTAAGTCATTATCTCGATTGCATTCACCGACAATCATGCCTTCATAAACTTCTGTATTAGGTTCAATGAACATGATGCCTCGATCTTCAAGTTGACCAATACCATAAGCAGTACTTTTACCTGTTTCTGTTGAAACTAAAACGCCAAGTTTTCTTTCTCCTAAGTCAACATTATTGCTTTCTGGTAAGTATTCTTTAAAGATATGGTTCATAATTCCATAACCTTTAGTTAAAGTCATGAAATTAGTAGTAAAACCTATTAATCCTCTAGATGGAATAGTATAAGTGATTCTAACAATGTTATTAAAATGTATCATATTATCCATAGTAGCACCACGAGTTGATAATTCTTCGATTACACCACCCATATATTCTTCACTAACTTCTATTTGTAGTTCTTCATATGGTTCACATTTTATGCCTTCAATCTCTTTAATAATAACTTTAGGTTTAGAAACTTCAAGTTCGAAGCCTTCACGTCGCATATTTTCAATTAATATTGATAAATGTAATTCACCTCTACCAGAGACCATAAAGTTTTCAGAATCAATTTGTTCAACTTTTAAACTAACATCTTTTTGAGTTTCTTTAAATAATCTTTCACCAATTTTTCTTGATGTTAAAAGTTTTCCATCATTACCACTAAAAGGAGAAGAGTTGACACCAAAAGTCATTTGTAATGTTGGTTCATCAACATGAATAACTGGAAGTCGATCGTGACCATTTATTTCAGTTATAGTTTCCCCAACACTTATATCTTCTAAACCAGCAATAGCAACAATATCACCAGCTTCTGCACTTTCTATTTCAACTCTTTTAAGTCCAGAAAACCCAAATAGTTTTTGAATTCTAAATTGTTTCTCAGTTCCGTCTAGACGCAAAGCATTAACCATTTGATTTACCTTAACTTTGCCATTAAAAACTTTTCCTATAGCAATTCTTCCGACATAATCATTATAATCTAGTAAAGCTGGTTGAAATTGAAATGGCTTATTTTTATCACCATTTGGTTCTTTAATTTCACTTAATATTAAATCTAATAAACATTTAAAAGATTTTTCTTGAGTGTTTAAATCCGGATCTAAACTACTTGTTTCATTTATAGCCGATGTATAACATACTTTAAAATCAAGTTGATCATCAGTTGCTTCAAGTTCCATAAATAATTCTAAAACTTCATCAACAACTTCTTTAATTCTTGCTGTAGGTTTGTCAACTTTATTTATTACTACAATAGGTTTTACGCCCTCATCAATGGCTTTTTTTAAAACAAACTTTGTTTGAGGCATAGGTCCTTCATAAGCATCTACTACGAGAAGAACTCCATCAACCATTTTCATAATTCTTTCAACTTCACCACCAAAATCGGCATGACCTGGAGTATCTAAAATATTAATTCTTGTATTATTCCAAACTATTGAAGTTGTTTTAGCTAGTATAGTAATCCCACGTTCTTTTTCAATATCATTAGAATCCATTGAAAAGTTTGAAGTATCTTGATTTTCTCTGAATGTTCCTACATATTTTAGAATACCATCAACCAAAGCAGTTTTGCCGTGGTCAACGTGCGCAATAATTGCAATATTTCTTAAATTCATATATATCACCTGTAAACCTTAGGTATTATAGCATTTATTTTTTATTAAGTAAATATCAAATTTAACTATTGGCATTTACAAAACTTGACATTTTGCAAAAAGTATGTTATAATTAAATCACGTGGTGGGGGTTTATGAAAAATAATATTATTGCTAATTTGTTAATGGAAATTAGCGCAATGATTATCATAATTGTGATTTCAATACCAATATGGAATAAATTAGATAACAAAGAAATGCATGAGATTGCAAATTACTATGATAACTATTATTATATTGATTTTGATATAGAAAATAATGACTATGGTAAAATGATAACTGTTTATAATAATTCAAATACTTTGGAACATTATAATTTGGTTATGAAAATAAATGAAAGTTATTTAGATGATTTAAAAGTATATATAAACGAAGAAGAAAAAAACATTGCAGATTTGCAATATGTTAATAAAGATAATCTAGTGTATATCATCCTGGATAGCGGAACTTTAGTAGCGTCTTCAAAAGATTATAATATTCATACCAATAAAGATATATATTATAATATAGATGTACTTGACAATATTTAAAATATGATTTATGTCATATTTTTTTATTTAATGTAAAATATTAGTGTAAACTAGTTATTTTTTGACATAAATTGGTTGTATACCAAGTTTTCAAGTGTTAATATTAACATAAGGAGACGAGAAGTATGAAAATAAAAAAGGAGTTAAAAAAAGATACTAAATTAATTATTGTAATAGTAGTTTTACTGACAATTTTAACTTTAAGCTTGTCTTATTCAGCAATATTCTCAGTAAAAAGTGTGTCTACCATTCAAACAATAGAAGCTGGGACTTTAAGTATAGTAATTGACAATACATCAACTCCTATTTACGAAGATTTACTTCCAACGCCTACATCTAGTTTGCCAACTGCTGCGGATAGTAGTGTAACCGGTAATTATGCAACACTTAATTTTACTAATAACGGAACAATTAAGACTGAATTTGCTTTAACCATTAGCAGAGACTTAGATGCATTACCATCACTTAGTACGGATAGTGATTTATTAGGACTTAATTATTTAAATATTGGTGTTTTTGATGGAACTAATTGGATTAATTTTGGTACTACTGATAGTCCATCATATTATATTCCAATAAGTAGTTTAACACTTGTAGAAGGATCAACTGATAGTTATACAGTTCTAACAGATTCATTAGATGCAAGTGCAAGCAAAACTTATCAAGTTTATGTTTGGTTAGCAGAAACTACGCCAACAGATGAAATTGGTAAATTAGTATATTTAAAATTAGATGTTGATTATGCAACAGTAAAAAATGAAACCATGACAGCTGATGAAATAGCTTTATTAAATGTAAATTAGAAAGAGGAGTTTATGGCAAAGAAGAAGGAAAATAAAATACCTATAGAAACATTAAATGCGATTGCAGTTTTATTGTTAATTATAATGTTATCAATTTTATTTGTAATAGTAGCACATGTTATATAGAATATAGATTAAATTCTATATTTTTTTGATTTTGAATTTTAGTCGAAGTTGAAAACTTGATGGTTTTCAACTTTTTATTTAAGAATAATTTCTAATCATAATAATTTATGTTATAATGCTTTGTAGGTGATTTTAATGATTAATGGATTATTATTAACTTTAATTAGTGGTTTATTCTTTTTAATTGGTATTGTCATTTTAAATAAATGTGATAATAAAGAAAGTATTTCTTTATTTACTATTGCTTTAGCATTTATAGTAATGCTTGGTTTAGTAATATTTGATTTATTACCAGAATTAATTGAAACACATAATATTTATTTAGTAATTCCAGTTATAGGCGGTCTATTATTATTATATTTTTTGGATAAGTTAATACCGCATCATAATCATCATCATAAAAACAAATGTAATGATCATACTGAACATGAAAAACACTTAAATCACATAGGTATTATAACAATTATTGCTTTAGCGTTACATAATATGATTGAAGGAATTGCTTTATATAATGTAACTATTAATAGTATAAAAAGTGGTTTACTTATGATGATTAGTATAGGATGCCATAATATTCCATTAGGATTTCAAATAGGTAATGTTTTAAGTAATGATAGAAAAAGTAAATTATTAGTTTTAATTTTAATATTTAGTGCGGTAATTGGTGCTTTATTAATGATTTCTTTTGGCACAATAAGTGAATTAATAATAAATATTATTTTAGCTATATCTTTAGGTATGATTATTTATATTATGTTATTTGAATTATTTAAAGAAGTTTATTATCATTTGAGAAAAAAAGAAGTTTTATATGGTATAATAGTAGGCATAATAGTTATATTATTGACTTCATTAATTTAAGAAGGTGATGTTTTTGAAAAAAATATTAATTTTAGGAGCAGGTAGTTCTATAGGTGATATTTTAATTGCCAATTTATTAAAGAAAGAAAAATATGAAATTACAGCATTAGAAATTAATAATAAAAAAATAAAGAAAAGATTAAAAAGATTTAAAAAAAGTATTAATTTAATTTGCGCAGATATTAGTGATGAAGTATTAATGACTTCACTTATTAAAGATCATGATATTATTATTAATTTATGTACAGTAATGCCACCTTTAGGTGATTATAAAGAAGATTTAGGCGAAATAATAGATTATAATAGTGTTAAAAATATAGTTAAAATAATAAAAGAAGTTAATAGTAAATGTGTTTTGATAGAGGCAAGTACAACTAGTTTGTATAATGATCATACTGAAGCAACTATTACTACTAAAATCAATAAGAAAGAGTTAACACCATATAGTTTAAATAAATTAAAAGCAGAAGAGTTAATAAAAAAAGAATTAGATAATTATATTATTTTAAGACTTCCTTTAATACTTAATAATATTGTTCATGAGTCCTTTATGTTTAATGTTAATAAAGAAAGTATAATTGAATGTATTACTAATTATGATGCCGCTAATTGTTTTGCTAATTGTTTAGAGCACTTGAAAAAACTTAATAAAAAAACATATAATGTAGGTGGTGGAGCTGATTTTAGATTAAAATATGATGATATTTTAACTAAAGTATTAAAATATTATGGAGTAAGTATAAAACTCTTATTTACTAGAATATTTATTGAAAAAAATTATTATAGTCCTGTATTAAGTGATAGTGATGAATTAAATAATATTATTAAGTATCGCTTCGATACATTGAATAATTATCAAAAAAGATTAAAAAGAAGAAATTTAAATCGAGGATTAGGTTTACTTTTAGGCAAATTTGTTTTAATCTTTAAAAAGAAAAAAAGGTGATTTATGAAAGGGTTAGTATTAGGTGGTGGCGGCGTCAAGGGTTCTTATCAAATAGGTTCGTATTTAGCTTTTAAAAAATGTCGTATTAAGATTGATGGTGTAGTAGGAACATCTATAGGTTCTTTTAATGCCGCTTTAATTGCGTCTGGTAAAGATGCAGAATTATATAAATTTTGGAAAAATATTGATGTTGGTTATCTTTTAGGACTTAATAAAAATTATGTTAAAAGTGTAAACGATAAAAAATTATTTAAAGAATTTATGTATGGTTTAATACAAACTAAAGAAATTATTGAAAGTAAAGGTATAAGTACTGATAAGTTACGTAAAACTTTAGATTTAATGATTGATGAAGAAAAAATAAGAAGTAGTAAGATGGATTTTGGTTTAGTAACGGTTAAAGCTACTAAAAAAAGCATTAAGCCTTTATATTTATTTAAAGAAGATATTGATGAAGGTAAAATGGCTGATTATATTTTAGCAAGCTGTAATTTACCAATATTTCAAATGAAAAAAATGATTGACGATAGTATTTATCTTGATGGTGGTTTTTATGATAATTCACCAGTTAAAATGTTAAAAGATAAAGGTTATGATGAAATTTATGTTGTTAATATTCAAGGACTAGGATTTAAAAGGCCTTATGATAAAAAAGGAATAATAGAAATAAATCCATCAAGATTTTTAGGTGGAACATTAAATGTTAATAAAGAAAAAATAAATGAAAATATTCGTCTTGGCTATTATGATACACTTAAAGTATTAAAAAAACTTGATGGTTATAATTTTGTTTTTAAGAAAAGACCAGAATTTGTATATAATTTAAGAGCTAATAAGGTTAATAAAGAATTATTAAAAAGAGTTAAAAAATACTTTAAAGCAACAACTAATAAGGAAGCAATAATAAAAGCATTGGAATATGTTATGTTAAAAGAAGGAATTACTTATTTTGATATTTATAGTATGGGATTAGTAATTAAATATACTAAGGAGAATACTACTAATAAACATTTTGTTTATGAATTTGTTAAAAGATTATAGGAGGTTTTAAAATGGGAAGAGCATATGAAGTAAGAAAAGCAAGTATTCAAAAAAATGGTATGGCAAAAGCTAAGACGTATTCAACTTTTGCTAAAGAAATTTATTTAGCAGCAAAAAAGGGTGTTCCAGAAATTGATGCTAATGTTAGTTTAAAAAGAATTGTGGAAAAAGCTAAAAAGCAACAAGTTCCTAGTGATATAATAACTAGAGCTATTGAAAAAGCTAAAGGTGTTGGTGGTGAAGATTATACTGAAATAATTTATGAAGGATTTGGACCTGGAGCAAGTACTTTAATAATAAAAACTTTAACTGATAATGTTAATAGAACTGTTGGAGAAGTAAGAGCAGCATTCAATAAAGTTCATAAAAGTCTAGGTGTAACTAATTCAGTATCATATAATTATGATTACTTAGGAATAATATCTTTTAAAAGTGTAAAGGAAGAAGAAATATTTGAAGCAATAATTGCTAATGGTATTGAACCAATGGATTTTGAATCTAATGATAAAGAAATAACTATAAGTGTTAATCCCACAGATCACGATAAGACAAAAGATGTAATTGAAAGTATTATACCTAATGTTGAATATGATTTTGATGAAATTGGGATGTTTGCTAAAGAAGAAATTGAACTAAATGAAGAAGATTTAGAAGTATTTACTAAATTATATAATATGTTAGAAAACATTGAAGATGTTACTATGATTTATCATAATGTAAAAAATTTTAACTAGAAAATTCTAGTTTTTTTTAATTAAAAGATTGCATTTTAAAAGTTCATAATGTATAATTCATAATAGGTGGTAAACTATGAAGGATAGGAAAACTAAAGAAACCAGTAATAGTCAAAATTTTTCTACGACAGCTATTAGTTTATCTAGTTTTAATAAGTTAGATATTAATGAAAAAAACGAAAAATTAAGAGATATCTTGGCTGATGCTTATGGTACAAGAAATAAAGTAAAGTCAAAAACTCTATTACGAATAATTAATTTAGCAAACGAAAAAGAAAAAAATATAGTTCATTTAGAAAATTCAATAACTGTGGAAAATAATGGTTCAGAGTTGATTTTTACGTTTGGTAAAACTAAGGTACTACCTATTATTATTTTTTATGTTGGCCTTTTGATTTTCTTATCATGTGCAGCAACTTTTGCTTATTTAGGAGAAGCTAAAAGATCAATGTTGAATATAGATATTGATGATGATGGTATAGCAGAATTAAATATAGATTTAGATGGTGACGAAATAGCAGATATTAATATAGATACTGATAAAGATAAAAAGCCTAATGAAAACATTGATTATATGGGGAATTGGACAGCAGTATTTAATATTAACAAGGATGGTATATTATATAATCAAATAAATCAGGATTTAAATGGTGATGGTAAGTGTGATCTAAATTGTGATATTGACAATGATGGTTGGCCAGACTTAAATATTGATTTAGATGGTGATGGTAAGGCAGATATGTTTATAGATAGTGAAAATGAAGGCTATGCATCTTTAAATATTGATATTAATGGTGATGGTAAATGTGATATACAATGTGATGAAGATAATGATGGTAAATGTGATAATTATTGTTTAAGCAAAGAAACAATTAAATATTTTGAAAATGTAAAATACTTAGAAACAATAAAATATTTAGACATAGTTGAAAATGGAAATGCTGGTATTAGTAATGAGAACACAATTCCTGCAATAAGCGTTTTAGGTAAGAAAGTAACGTGTGATGATTTATATCCAACAGATCAACCTGAAGAAGGAGCAAAAAAAGAATGTGTTACGGAATTAGTTGTTAAAAATTTATCAACATTAAATATTAAATATGATTTATATCTATTGGTTGGAAATAACACTTATACAAGTTCTAATTTTAAATATAAGATTACTAGTACTAATGGAGGAGGCAATATGAGTAATTATATTACGGCTCCTACTACTGAGACATTAGTTTTTAATAAGGTTAGTATTAGTCCATTAAGTACGCAAGTGTATCATATATCATTTATCTTAGAAGGTACAAACACAGAACAAAATTATGATGCTAATAAGAAATTTGATGGTGAATTTATTGTTAAATTAAATAATAATTAAAAAAAGAAGGGTGAAGAATAGTGGATATAGTAGAAAATTATCTATATTTCAAAAGAAAATGGTTAGTAAAACTTATCTACCAGGTTTCTTCTTTGTATGATACGCCTTTAGAACATCTTAAATGGGAAAAAGATATTGATGAATTTCTCGAAGATTGTATTGATGGCTATTTACAAGATTTAACTATTAGTGATGAAGTATTATCTGAATCGGTTTTTGAAATAGATGAAAATTTATTAAATCAAATAGATATAAATTTATTTAAAATTGTTTT
>CAZJEY010000008.1:0-15504 GCA_964545135.1 uncultured Mycoplasma sp.
TCAAATGTACCATGTACACCTCTTTTTTTGGCTTCTTCATATGGCATTTCTTCCATAATGACATCTGTATTAGTTTTGATCATTTCATTAACTCTTTTTTCTATTTTAGATTTTTCTTCTTCGGTTAATTTATGATCACAATTAAAATCAAAACGAATTCTTTCTGGAGTAATATTACATCCTCTTTGAATTACATCAGGACTTATTACTTCTTGAAGTGTAGCCAGTAGTAAATGAGCAAGCGTATGATATTTAGTTGATTCAATACTATTATCAGCCAGTCCTCCTTTAAATGAACCTGCACTAATTGTTTTAGATTTTTCTTGATGTTCTCTAAATTTTTCATAAAAGCCATCGATATCAACTTTTAAATTGTTTTCATCTGCTAATTCTTTAGTCATTTCAATTGGAAAACCAAAAGTATCAAATAACTTAAAAGCATCTATTCCACTTATAGTATTTCCTTCTAAATGTTTTATCATTTTATAAAATAATTTTTCGCCATCTTTTAAGGTCTTAGTAAATTTATTATATTCTTTTTCTAATTCACTAAAAATAAATTCTTTATTATCTTCTAATTCTTTATAAATATCTTTATAATCATTTATAACTACATTAGCAAGGTCATTTAAAACAAATTCATTTACATTAAGTTTCTTTAAGTGTCTAATCATTATTCTAATTAATCTTCTTAGAACATAACCAGCACCTACATTACTAGGTGTTATTTTATGATAATCGCCTAATATAAAAGTACTAGTTCTAATATGATCCATAATAATTCTAAAACTTCTTAAATTATCTGTATATTTTAAATTACTTATTTCTTCTAACTTTAATTTTAAATTAGTAAATAAGTCTGAATCATAAACACTATCATAGCCATTTAAAACACAAATAATTCTTTCTAGACCCATTCCAGTATCTACATTATGATGTTTTAATTTCGTTAAATTACCTTGTTCATCTTTATAAAATTCCATAAAGACATTATTCCAAATTTCTAAATATTTTCCACAATCACAAGAAGGATTACAATCTTTAGAACATTTTTCTTTTCCAGTATCATAAAAAATTTCCGTATCTGGTCCACATGGGCCGATACCACTACCTAGTATCCAAAAATTATCTTCTTTTCCTAAAAAGAAAATATGATCTTCATCTACCCCGACACTTTTCCATGCTTCATAACTTTCTAAATCACGAGGTGCGACTTCATCACCTTCAAATACTGTAAAATATAATTTATCTCTAGGTATTTTTAAAACTTCAGTTAAAAATTCATAACTATAACTAATTGATTCTTTTTTAAAATAATCTCCTAATGACCAGTTACCTAGCATTTCAAAAAATGTAAGATGTGAGCTATCTCCTACTTCCTCAATATCACTAGTTCTGATACATTTTTGAACATCAGTAAGACGTTTTCCATTGGGATGAGTTTCTCCTAAAAGATATGGTACTAAAGGATGCATCCCGGCAGTAGTAAATAAGACAGTTGGATCATTTTCAGGAACAATTGAAGATGATGGAATTATTTCATGATTCTTTTCTTTAAAAAAATTTAAATATAAATTACGAAGTTCTCTACTACTTATTTTCATTTTCAATACCTTCTAAAAATTTAAATACTTTATCTTTTAAACTATTTAAGTCCGAATCATTGGCAATAGATAAGTCAAAATCTGGATAAGTCTCTAAACTAGTTTCTGATGGATGACTTTGTTCTTTTAAAGAAAGTGTACTTTCTCGAAATTGATTATCTACATATATCGAATAAACATGGTCATAATTAAGAGCCATTTCATCTATCTCTTTTGGGAATCTAACATCAGAAATAATAACATTTTGCACATAATTTTTATAAACTTCAATATCTTCAATCATTCTACTTATTAAAAATTTACTATCTATACTTCTTACTAAGTCACCAATGTTTTGCAAATATTCTCTTGGCTTAGTAGCGGGATTTCCATCCCATTCAGTTAGTTCTGTTGCATATAATTTTAAATACTTACTAAATTCTGTTATAACACTTTCTTCTAATTTATAAATATAAAATTCTTTAATTAACTTAGCAACTTCACCTTTACCACTACCACTTTTTCCTCCTACTAAAAATATTTTCATATAAACCTTCCTTTCTAAAAATAAAAAGGATAATACCAAAAGGAGTGCTTTAGCACGGTACCATCCTTTATTTAACTTCTAATTTTTAACGAACATAGCCGATTAATCTCCAAAAGTAGCAATATTATCTAAATCACTTTAGTTCACACCTACCACTAAATCTCTTTGCATCTTTACATAATATATCTTTTTTCAACGATTACACTTTTATTTTATCATAAACTTTTATTAATTCAATTCTTTTTTATTTTTTACTTTCTTAAATGCAAATGATAATATGACATTTAACATTGCTAAACATGGTGTTGCAAAAATCATACCTATTATACCAAAGAAATGACCAAATACTAGTAATCCTAAAATAATAATAACAGGATGTAAATTACTTGCTTTACTCATGACTAGTGGTTGCAAGACATAACTTTCTAAAAGCTGAACAACAATACATATTATTAAAATTGATATACCAGTAAAGGTACTTTCTGTAAAACCAACGATTGTTGCAGCTGCACCACCGATATAAGGACCAATATAAGGAATTAAATCAGTTATACCACAGAATAATCCAAATAATATTGGGGCATCTAAGCCAAAGACAGAAAAGCCAATGGAATCGCAAAGAAATACTACAAATGCAACTAAAAGAGTTCCGTTAACACATTTTCTTGCTTCTAAGCCGATTCTAGAAAATAAATTTACTATTTCATCTTTATGATTTTTAGGTAATAATTTCTTAAAATATTTGCCAATATTTTCATAATCCATTAACATATATAAACCAATTATTAAGCCCATTACAAATGTTCCTATACCACTAAATATTGATAAAATAATATTAATAATACTATTAGGTAAAGATTTAGTAAACTCTGTTATATATGTATTTAATCCGGCCATTGTTTTTTCTGCTACACTAGAAATATTAAATTGATCAATATCAATTTTATCAAGCAAGCTTTCTATTTTTTCACTAGATACTTCAATTATTTGTGGAACTTTACCAGCAAGTTCATTTACTTCATTATAAAGAAGTGGAATAAATACATAAATAAAGATAATAATTAGTATTACTACTGATAAAAATACTAACAAAGAGCTTAAAGCATTAGGTAATTTTTTATTTAACTTCTTAACTAAGGGCCTAAACAACCAAGCAAATAAGAAGCCAATAAAGAAACTAGTGAATACTCCTAAAATTTCCAATAAAAATGGCACTACTTTTAATTCTCTACATAATGTTACTACTCCTAAAATAATACCTACTATGATAACTATATATGTTAAATTGAGGATTTTTTTACCCAAAGAAATAACATTATTTAATTCATGTTTATTTATTTCATCTTTCTTCATCTTTTTTCACCTATATTAATTATACGCATATTTTTATTAAAACTAAAGAAAATTTATCCTAACTTTACATTTGTTAACAAAAAAAGATGTAAAACATCTTTACTTCATAACGTTTGAATTATTAACTTTATCTAATACGTTATTAATAAGCTTATCAGCATTATTTTTAGTTTTCTTATTCATTAAAGTATATGCTGCCACTCCTACTGCTCCGGCACTAAGCACACCAAAGCCAAAAGACATTAAATTTTTCATAATTCACCTCATTTATATTATAATTAAAAATTATTTATTTATACGCATTTATTAATTTTTCTTTCAACGTCGTTTTTCTTTGGGAACCATAATCATTTTGAACTGCTCGAGAAAATTGAACAGGATCACCAACAATAATAAGTGACTTCTTAGCTCGTGATACACCAGTATAAATTAATTTATTATAAAGCATAGCACCATAATTAATAGTAATTGGCATTATTACATGATCAAATTCACTACCTTGAGATTTATGAATTGTAATTGCATAAGCATGTTTAATATTTTTTAAATCTTTTTTATCATATACAACTATATTGCCATCAAAATCAATTGTTACTTTTTCTTTATTTTTAACTTTTTCAATACTTTTTATAAAGCCAATGTCACCATTAAAAACACCATTATCAGCATCATTAACTAATTGTAATACTTTATCATCAACTTTATACATATATTCACCATATTTAATATATGGCTTTTCTAAAGGATTAAATATATGCTCTAAACTTAAATTAAGATTATCTATACCATTTTCTCCTTTATACATAGGGGCTAGAACTTGTAAACTTTCTTCATCTAGTCCTTTATCTTTTCCTCTAATAATAATACTTTCTATCATATTTTTGATATTTTCTTTAGGACACTCTATAAAATTATAATCGTCTTTCTTTTCTAAAAATGATTCACTTAATTCCTTATTCTTTATATCCTTAGCTAAATATGGTATATAAGAATTTTCACTTTGACGATATATTTGATTTAAAGGTATGTATGTAAACAAATCACTACTTATTAAATCATTTAAAATATAACCTGCACCAACTGAAGGAAGTTGATAAACATCTCCAACTAATACTAATTTAACATCTTCTCTTATTCCTTTTAATAAACCACAAAAAAGATTGGTGTCTATCATACTAGTTTCATCAACTATAATTAATTTTTGAAAATTTTTATTATTTTCATTAACACTAAATTCATTGGTCTCTTTATTCCACTTTAAATAACGATGAATTGTTTGAGCTGGTAAATTAGTACTACTACTCATTTTTTTGCTTGCTCTTCCTGTAGGAGCTAAAAGAGCAATATTTTCTATTATATCTATATTATTTAATTGATATTCTTCAATATAAAGTTTTACTATGGCATTTATAATAGTAGTTTTTCCTGTACCAGGTCCTCCAGAAATAATTGAAATATTATTATTTAAAGCCCCTATTATAGCCATTATTTGATCATCATTATAACTAATATTTAACTTCTTTTCTAAAGCAATTAATTTACTATTATAATCAATTTCATTTATTTTATTGCTATCTATTTTTTTTAATAACCTAACAATGTCATTTTCATTTTGATAATTTTCTTCTAAATAATATCTAGTATCATCAATTATAACTAATAAATTATTACTTAAATCATCCATATATTCAGTAAATACTTCACTACTTAAATAAATGTTAAATAATACTTTTATTCCCTCTAATATTTCTTCTTTATAAGAATATGTATCCCCCTTATTAAAACTTAAATACTTCATTGTCTCTAATAAACAAGCTTTTATTCTTCTTTCATCATTTTCATCATTGTTATTTAAAAAAATAGTATCTATTTTTTTAAAATCAATTATATCACTAAATAAGTATATATTATTTTCTAATATTTCTTCTAAATTATCTTTATATTTATTATAAATTTTACTACTTTCTTCGATATTAAAACCTAATTTTTGAAGTTTTAATATTAAATCACTACTTTTATTATAAGAAATAAGAGAATTATAAATATTTTCTTTTCTTTTAATTGTCATACCATCGACTTTATCTAAAACATTAATATCTTCTTTTATAAGTTCTAAGGCATTATTTCCTAATGTATCAACAATACTTTTAGCAGTTTTAGCTCCACAACCTTTAATAAAAGAACTATTTAAAAAATCAATTATACTATCACGTTCAGTAGGCATAATAAATTCAAACTCATTGACAACATATTGCATTCCATACCTATCATGATTCTTTAATTCTCCCTTTAGTTGTACTAGGGTATCTAATTTATAATCTGCAAATATTCCATTTATTGTAATAGTTTTATTAATTTTATCACTTAGTTCTACATCATCTGTTTCTTTCACCCTAAAAAGTGCTACTAAATAACCATTAGTAGCGTTATGATAAATAACATTTTTTATTTTTCCTTTAATGTAACTCATAAACTCATTATATAAAAAAAATTATAATACTGCAATCAATATTATAATTTTTATAATTATTTTAAATTAGCAAGTAATTCATCTTTCTTCATTGTACTATAGCCTTTTATTCCTTTTTCTTTAGCTATAGTTTTTAATTCAGAAAGAGTCTTTTTACTTAAGTCTTCTTTAACCTCTTTAGTAGTTTCTTTAACTACTTCTTTTTTAACTACTTCTTTTTTAGCAACTTTTTCTACTTTTCCTTCTAAAGCAAGTTTACTAGTTTCACAAAGATTAGTAAATGCAGCTGGATCATTAATTGCAAGTTCTGATAACATTTTACGATTAATTGTAATACCAGCTTTATTAAGTCCATCTATAAATTTAGAATAACTAATATTATTTTGTCTACAACCAGCATTTATTCTTGTAATCCATAATTTTCTAAAGTTTCTCTTATTTTGTTTTCTATCTCTATAAGCATATTCTCCACTATGGAATAATTGTTCTTGAGCTGTTTTATATAATCTATGTTTACTTCCAAAGTATCCTTTTGCTTGTTTTAATACTTTTCTTCTTCTATTTTTTGATACATTTCCGCCTTTAACTCTTGCCATAATTTACACCCCCTATTTGATAACAGATTTTAATCTGCTAGCTTCTCCTTTTCCTAATATACCTTTATTTCTTCTTTGTCTAACTTGTTTAGAAGAATCTTTACTAGTTTTATGATTACCATTACTTAATTTATAAGTTAATGTACCATTTTTCTTTTTCTTAAAAACTTTGCTACTTGCTTTATGTGTTTTTTGTTTTCCCATAATACTCTCCTTCTTTCTACTTCTTTGGCGCTAATAACATTGACATTTGTCTACCTTCAAGTTTAGGCATTACTTCAATATCAGCTACATCACTAAGTTCATTAGCAAAGCGCATTAAAACATCGCTTCCTAATTCTGGACGAGCCATTTGACGACCTTTAAATCTAATAAATGCTTTTATTTTATGTCCTTTTTTTAGATATGCTTCAGCATTTTTCTTTCTAGTATTAAAGTCACCAATATCAATTACTGTAGATAAACGATATTCCTTTATTTCTTTATTGCTTTCTCTTTGCTTTTTTTGAGCTTCTTTTAATTTCTTTTGCTTTTCATAACGATATTTATTATAATCCATTATTTTAGCAACAGCAGGAACACTTTTATCACTCATTAATACTAAATCTAATCCCGCATAATTAGCTAATGTTAGGGCATCTGTTATCTTTTTTACCCCCATCTTTTCGCCATTTGGTCCGATAACCATTACTTCTTCTACATTTATTTGTTCATTTATGAACAAGTCATCTGTCTTTGCTATAAGAGCACCTCCATAATAAATTAAAAAGTGAGTAATTTATACCCACTTAAAAACCTAATTATTATAATAAAAATTATCTAATCTTGGCTTTTTACCTAATACTTACTTGTATTCAGGTGGATATAAATCTCTTTCCTTTTCAATAACAATATGATTGTATAATAAATTATATGATTTGTCAAATGTTTTTAATTAAAAATTATTTCGTTAAAGTTACCAATAATTCTTTTTCTTCTTTTAATTTAATTCGTTCATTTTCTATTAATGATTGGGGAGCTTTATGAATAAAATTTTCATTATTTAATAAAGCTTCTCGTTTTAAAATAGATTTTTGTAATTCGCTAATTTGTTTTTCTTTAAGTTTCTTTTCTTCCTCTGTAACAATTTTTTCATAATAAATAGTTCCTGTTAAATCCTTATACTTTACTTCAAATGCAGTTTTATCACTATTAGCTACTAATCTATCTTTTAATTTTAACATTTGGATTACAAGATCATTATTAAAATCTAATTTAACTTGATAAGCACCAAAAATGTTATTTTCTTTTAAAGTATTTCTAAATTTACTAATAAATTCTAATTGCTTTATAACTTCATTACATTCATTATTAAATATTAGATTTTTATTAACTTTAGGATACGCTGATATCATTATGCTTTCAGTTTCTTTAACTGGTAATATACTATATATTTCTTCAGTTACATAAGGCATAAAAGGATGAAGCATCTTTAATATACAAGTTAAAGTATAAAGTAAAGTGCTTTTAGTGCCAATAGTATCAATACTAAACTTAGCCATTTCGATATAGTTATCACAAAATTCTTCCCAAATAAACGAATAAAGACTGGCATTAACATTATTAAACATAAATTTATCCATACTACGAGTAACATCTTTTATTGCTTCATTTAATTTAGTTAATATATATTTATCACTATTATTTAAATCATCTAAATTTATTGCTTTCATGTCAGTAGTATTCATTAAAACAAAACGGGAAGCATTCCATAACTTATTAATAAAGTTCCAAGTAGACTTTATTTTATCTTCATCAAACCTTAAATCCATTCCTGGCGCAGTTGAAGTAGTTAAATAATATCTTAAAGAATCGGCACCATATTTATCTATCATATCCATTGGATCGACACCATTTCCTAAAGACTTACTCATTTTTCTGCCTTGTTTGTCTCTAATTAAACCATGAATTAAACAATATTCAAATGGTCTTTTATCAGTAAATTCCAAACTTTGGAAAGTCATTCGGCAAACCCAGAAAAATATTATGTCATAACCTGTTACTAAGACATTAGTAGGAAAATAGCGATCATATAATGTTTTATCATATGGCCATCCCATTGTACTAAATGGCCATAAAGCACTACTAAACCAAGTATCTAATACATCTTCATCTTGTCGCCATCCTTCTTCTTTTGGTGGATTAATTCCTACATATATTTCATCATCTTTATACCATGCTGGTATTCTATGTCCCCACCAAAGTTGACGAGAAATACACCAATCATGACAATCATTCATCCAATTATTCATTATCTTTTCAAATCTTGGTGGAACAAAATTTACTTTATTATTTTTATCTTTTTGGTTTTCAACAACTCTTTTGGAAAGTTTTTCCATACTTACAAACCATTGTTTTGATAAATACGGTTCTACTAAAGCATTAGTTCTTTCTGAATGACCTACTGAATGGATGATTTCTTCAACTTTAATAAGTAAATCTTTATTTTTTAATTCTTCTACTACTTTTTCTCTTGCAACAAAGCGATCTAACCCCTGATAACTACCAGTTAATTCATTTAAAGATCCATCTTCATTTAAAATATTTATTCTTTCTAAATTATGTCTAAGTCCTACTTCATAATCATTTGGATCATGTGCAGGAGTAATTTTAACTGCACCACTACCCTTAGTAATATCAGCATGAATATCACCTATTATTGGTATTAACTTATTTACTATAGGTAGTATTACATTTTTACCAATTAAATCTTTATATCTTTCATCTTCAGGATTAACTGCGACAGCAACGTCACCAAATAAAGTTTCTGGTCTCGTTGTAGCAACGTCTAAATAATCATTGGTTCCTTCAATAAAATATTTGATATGATAAAAGTTTCCCTTTATATCTTTGTAAATGACTTCTTCATTAGATAAAGCAGTTTTGGCAACTGGATCCCAATTAATAATTTTTTCACCACGATATATTAAACCCTTATTATATAAGTCAACAAATACATACTGAACAGCTTCACTTAAACCATCATCTAAAGTAAATCTTTCTTTAGTATAATCAACTGATAAGCCAAGCTTTCCCCATTGTTCATGAATAATCGATTTATGTTCATCAGTCCATTTAAAACATTCTTCTAAAAATTTTTCTCTACCCAGTTCATATTTATTAATATTTTTTCCTTTTAATCTATTAACTACCTTGGCTTCTGTCGCTATTGCGGCATGATCAGTGCCAGGAAGCCATAAACAATCATAGCCACACATTCTTTTATATCTTATAATTATATCTTGTAAGGCCGTATCCCAAGCATGTCCTAAATGTAATTTACCAGTTACATTTGGTGGAGGAATAACTATAGAATATGGTTTTTTTGAAGTATCACCACACTCAAAATATTTATGCTCTAGCCACCAATTGTAACGATTATTTTCAACTTGTAAATGATCATATTTCTTTTCTAACATCTTTAACCTCCATATAAAAAGATGATACCTAAAGGGCGAAAATATCCGCGGTACCACCTTAATTTGTTCTTTAAATTATAAAGCATTTCTGCTAATCAAACTCCTTAGCAACAATTATATACTTTAATTTATTAGTTTTCACCAACCACTAACTCTCTTTAAATTACTTATATATAATCCTCTAATTCATTGCTTGTTAAATGTATTTTATCAAATATCTTTATTAATTTCAATTACTTCTTTATTATCATTGTCAATAATAATTTCAATAGTATATACTGTTACATTAAAATCAATAGTTTCATAATCAGTATTTATATTTTTAGAATATTTTAATATATCATCATCAAGATTATATATATCAATCTTTTCATTAGTAATAATTGCAATATATTTATCAAATATTCGATAATCAATTATTTCATCTTGATATTTTTTACTCACTATGGCATTTTGATTATCAATAACAAACCAAGCATTATCTTGTTTAACTAGAAAATAATTTGCTATTAATTCATTATTTTCACTTAAGTTATTAGTAAGTCCTATAAAATCATATTCAAATGGAATAACACTTTCTAAACCATTAGCAAATCTCAATACCCCAGATTTACCATTTTCTTGTTCTACAATATATGTATCGTCTACTATTTTAGTATTATAATTATTTACACTTTTATAACTAGCTAAAGAGCCATTAGTAGTAATATCATATAAAATAATCTTATCGCCGTCTTTTATAAAAGCATATTTATTATTAATTGGTAAAATTGTTCCTTCTAAATCACCACGATAATTTCTTTTATCATATTCATCATCTTTGATTGTCGTTGTAGCTAAATTACACATATCATTATTACATTTATATTTACCTATTAATTTATCATTATCATAAAACCATAAATAACCTTGATAATATAACTTGTGTTCATAATTATTTTCCATTTTATTATGTTCAATATAACCTAAAATAGTTAAAGGAAGAAAAATAACAAGTAATACAATAATAGTAATTAATACCCCTTTATCTTCCTTCATATTATACTCCTGGTTCTAATGAATCGACTGGAATACTTGAATCCTCTATTTTCTTACCAGTTAAAATATCATATTTATATTCTTCAGCACCTACATTGATTACAATATAAGTACCAATGGTAATTTTGTAAGCATTTTTATAATCTGTACTCGGTAAAGTAATATCACTTTCTAATACTTTATTAGTTGTTGTTTGATATCTATATACATTTAACTTAGTACCTACTATACCAACATAATAATCTTTTAATAATTCAACATAATCAAATTCATCACTTATTTTAGAAAAGTTATTATTCCAAATACTAAATTTACCATCGTTATTTTCTAAAACATAATATCCATTATTATTAACAATATTTTTATAACTAAAGGCAATTATATTTTTAGCACCATTATTTTCTAGTTTAATAACCCCATAACTATTTTTACTAGAACTCTTAGCAATAACATATAATCCTTCTGTATAATAATGATTTATATTAGCACCAACATTACCAGTATTAATGAAATTAATTTCAGTATATGTGGCCTTATTTTTCTTTTCATTTAAGCTATACAAAGTAATATTTTTCTTTTCAGCAATACTACTATTATCACTTATAAATACAAAATTATTATTATAAATACCACTTACACCATCACTACTTGCATAAATATTACAAGTACTTAATGAATCATTTTCACTTGTTAACTTATTTTTATTTTTACACTCATAAGTACCAATTAAGTCTTCTTTTTCTTCATCACTATAGAAATATAATTTACTATTAAAATAATTCATATAAGCATAGTTTGCACTAACAACACCTTCATATTTATTTATTACTTCAGTTTCATCTTCACCATATAACACACTAATATTATCAGCGTTAATTGTTACTTCATAACTAACTTCACTACTTTTTAACTTATTTTTTTCATCAAATTTATTTATTTTATTATAAGTATCACTAGTTAAAGCAATTCCTTCTTCATTCATTTTATTTAATTTATTATCTCTAAAATATAATTTGCCATCTTTAACTAATGATACATAAGTATCATGGAAACTAATATAATCAAAGTCACTTAATAATTCTTCAAAATTATAAGAATACAAATTATATTTTTTTCCACTTTGGGCAGTTATATATTCTTTATTAGCATTTTTTATAATAACACTAAATTCTTTACTTAATTGTTTATTATCTATACCGATTATTCTTTGCTTTTTATTTGTTTCACTTACTAATAACAAATCCTTGGGATTAACTATTCCTAGATAATCATAATAAGCATTTATAACGTAATTAAAAGTATCATCTGCAAATTCAATAAGACCAAATTTATTATCCTTATCTTCTATTACTACATAGTCTTTTTCAGTATTATAAGCTTTAATGCTTTCTAGTTTTTCTTCAGTCTTTTTATCCTTCATATTATATAACAATATTTTACCATCATCATAGACAAAAACATAATTACTTAAATATATTTTACTTCTTTTCTTTATAACATTTCCTGATTCATCTACATTTATTTCATGATCAAAGGTATCACTTTCGTTATCAAGATAAGCAACATAACATTTCTTTACATCCTTATCAACACATTCATATTTACCTATTTCTTTTTTGTCTTCTAAAAATATTAAAGTACCATTATCATACCGGAAATTATCTTCAAGTACTACTACATCTTTTGGTTTATCTTCTTCTTTATTATTTAATACTAAGAATAATATTAAACCAATAATTAATAAAAGAACTATACCAAAGGCAACAATAAATATAATTTTTTTCTTTTTTGGTAAATTGTTAAACCACTTTAGAAAACTTTTAAAAGGATTTTTTATTTTTCTTTTGACTTTTGTTTCATTTTCCTCTTTTAAAGCATTATTTAATTCTTCATCAAAACTAACAGTTACATTTTCATCTCTACCTACTTCAATAATCTCATTATCATAATTAAAATCATCGTTCATTTTTATACCTCCTAGTATATAAGTAATTATAGCATAAATGAATAAAATGTTAAATAGCAAAAAATAAAGACTAAAAAGCCTTTATTTACTTAAAGTCAAGTTCACTATTTGAAAAATACTTCAGCAAACAGCATCTAAAACTCTTCACTTAATAAGAAATCAATCAAATTCAAATGAATAATTCCATCATGAGATAAATCTATTTTATCTAAAGATATAACATATTTTTGATAATTATCATCTATAGATTTATATGCACCAAATTCTCTTTCTAATGCTTGATCATTACCTTTCATTTCAAATGTTACTTGAATATATTTGATATTTCCATCTTTTTTAGCTAAGAAATCCACTTCACCATTTTTTGTTTTACCAATATATACATCATAATTTCTATTAACTAATTCGTTATATACTATATTTTCTAATACAATATAACTTTTAAATTCGGGATTATTGTTTTTAATTTGAGCGATTCCTAAATCAGTTGCATAGTACTTATTTAATGTTTTTAAAATACCTTTACCGGCGATATCATATCTATATACTTTTTTAAGTATTAGTGCCTTACATAAAGCATCTATATAATTATATAATGTCTCATAGGATATTTTTTTATTTTCTTTATTAAGGTATTTAATAATATTGTCAGCAGAAAATTCTCTACCGGAAGTTTCGATTAAATATTGTAAAATCATATCAAATAGAACTGTATCTTTTAAATTAAGTCTTTTTACTACATCTCTTAAAATTATTGAATCATATACACTATGTAAATAATTTTTTATATCTATTTCATTCGTGAATTCACACCTATTAGGAAGTCCACCCCATTTAGCATAATCCCAAAAAGTGTCCATATCATTTCCATCTTTATTAGTCAGTAAAACATATTCTTTATAAGATAATGGATTAATATTAAATAAAACATATCTTCCAGATAAAACTGAAGATAATTCATCTGATAACATTTTACTATTTGAACCAGTCAAAAATATACTTATATTTCTTATAGATGCCCTAAGCGAATTAACAACTTTTTCAAAATTATCAACATTTTGAATTTCATCTAAAAATAAATAATATATTTTATTGTCTTGTATTTTGTCTTTTATATATTTATTAAGTTTCTTATAATCTAGTAATTCTTCATATTCAATAAATTCAAAATTGATAAATATTATATGATCTTCATCAATTTTTCTCTTTTCTTTCAATTCTTCTATTATTTGATTTAATATAACTGATTTTCCGCATCTTCTTATTCCAACTAATATTTTTATTAAATCAGAATCATAAAATCCTCTAATCTTAGATAAATAACCTTCTCTTAAAAGCATTTTTAATCACCCTTTTCCTAATCTATTATATAATAATTTTTTCTATTTGTAAAGTTATTACGATTAACCGTAATAACTTTAAGCTTCCAAAAGTTATTACTCCAAAAATAAAATATATATTTTTAATGATTAGAAATGCTAAGCAGTTAAAAATAAAGACTAAAAAGCCTTTATTTACTTAAAGTCAAGTTCACTATTAAATCTTTTGTAATTGGGCTACTAGGTGGAATACTTTGACCTATTACATAGCCATAACCTGTGATATTTAATTTAATACCAACTAAAGAGGCATACGTATTTACTTCATTATACGTCCAACCGGTAAAGTCTGGTAAAACTATATTAGTACTGTTAGTGACTAAAAAGACTTTACTTCCTGCTACTACTTTAGTTTTTTTAAGGGGATATTGATTAATAATATATTTACCATCACCTATTAAAATAGGATTAAGATTTTTATTATTTAACTCTTGAACAATGGTTTCAGTATCTTTACTTAAATAATTATCTAAAACTACTATTTTTGTATCTTCATTTACTTCTTTATTAACTATTCCTAAATATGAAACCATAGAATCTACTGCTTTAGTAACTTCTTTAGCAATAACTGACGCTCCACCATTAATTCTTTTTACAGCAATATAGATTATATACTCTGGATTTTCATAAGGAAATATTCCGGCAAATGACCTAATATATTCCGTTTCACCTACTAAATAACCTCCTTTACCTGCAATTTGAGCTGTACCAGTTTTTCCTGCAATGGTAGTTTTAGTAGGTTGCCAATAAGTAGACAAACCATCATATACAACTCCATACATCAATTCTTTCATTTTATCAGTGGTTTCTTTACTATAAACTTTTTTTAATTCTGTTCTTTTTCCCTCATAAGTAACTTTACCATTACGATCAACTATTTTATCAACTATATATGGTTTTAGTAATGTTCCATCATTAGTTATTGTAGTAAGGGCTTCAAGCATTTGAATTGGTGTTACTGTTATACCTTGGCCAAATGATGCTGTTGCAAGTTCTGATTTATATTTAAAATCTATTTTACCTTTAACTTCATTAGCAAGTTCAATTCCCGTCTTACTCCCAAAACCAAGCATCTTATAATATTTTTTTAAAGTATCAGTTCCTAAATTTAAAG